>JAGQTL010000079.1 GCA_020439035.1 Leucobacter sp.
CGGGTCGCGGGGCCGCGGGGCCGCGGGGTCGCGGGCGGGTCGCGGTCGGCTCTCGGCGGGCCCCTCCCGCCGCCCGGCGAAACCCCGCTCACAGCGCGATCGGCCATAGCAGCTCCGTTCCGTCGGGCTCGAACCAGCGCAGCACGAGCATCGCATCTGGCGCGGCCACCGCCCCCTCGACTGCTGCGCCTCGCAGCACCGCGCGCACCCGTTCCCCCGGATGCACCGTGCGCGGAAGCGAGAGCCCCAGCACGCCCTCGCCGGCCAACGCGAAGCGCACGCCCCGCAGCGGTTCGCTCCCCTGGTGCTCGACCTCGATCACACCGTGCTCGCTGCGCGCCGACACGCGCCACGGCACGGCGTGGGCGACCGGCGCGAGCGCGGGCCTCGGGCTCGCGATCACCCGGCTGGTGAGTCGAAAGGGGCTCATGCGCACAGGGTACGGCGAGCCTCGGACATTCCCGTGCTCGGGCCGGCCCCGGCTACACGTGGTGGTACGGTCGGCCTGCTGCGATCTCCTGCGCGCGGTAGAGCTGTTCGGCCGCGATCAGGCGCACGAGCTGGTGCGGGAACACGAGCTTCGAAAGGCTCCAGACGAAGTCGGCCCGGCCCCGCACGCGCTCATCGACGCCGAAAGCCCCGCCGATGATCAGGGTAACGGTGCGGGATCGCTCGATCCCGCCCTGCAGCAGGCGCGCGAGCTCCGGCGAATCGACGTTCCGACCCCGCTCGTCGAGCAGCACGACGAAGTCGTCTCCGACCTTCGCGAGGATCCGCTCCGACTCCTCCGCACGGGCGGCTTCGCCCTCGCGCGCCGAGTGCGGCAGCAGCATCCACGAGAGGTCGAACGGCTTGCGCAGCCGCTGCTCGTAGCGCGCGATCCCGTCGGCCACCCACTTCTCGTGCTTCTTGCCCACGGCGAGGATGCGTACACTCACGAGATCGACCCTATCCCGGTGCGGGCTCTCCCCGCCGCGGGATCTCCCCCGGCAGCCACCGATCCGCGGCACCGCAGCCGTTCATATGTCAAAAAACGTACTTTCAACGCCCGAAAACGGCGCAAACTGACAAATGAACCGTGATTCCGTGATTCGGCGATTCGGCGATTCCGTGATTCCGTGATCCCGCGATCCGGCGATCCGGCGATCCCGCGACCCGGCAACCCCGCTAACCCACCCGCACGGTCTCGAGGTACCCGGCGATCCTCCCGATCGCCTCGGTCAGCACCGGCACCTCGGGCAGCGACACGAACCGCAGGTGGTCGGGCGTCGGCAGGTTGAAGCCGCGGCCGTTCGTCACGAGCACGCGCGTGGCGCGCAGCAGCCCGATCACGAAGCGCTGGTCATCGTCGATCGGGTAGATCGCCGGATCGAGCCGCGGGAAGAGGTACATCGCGCCGCCGGGCAGCACGCACGACACGCCGGGGATCTCGCTCAGCAGCCGATGCGCGGCGTTGCGCTGCTCGAGCAGCCGGCCGCCGGGCGCGCACAGCGCATCGATCGACGCCCCTCCCGCGGCAGCCTCGCGGCCGAGCGCGACCGGGATCGCGTACTGCGCCGGCACGTTCGCGCACATGCGCATGTTGGCAAGGAGCGTCAACCCCTCGAGAAAGTCGTGCGCGATGGCGCGGTCGCCCGAGACGACGAGCCAGCCCGAGCGGTAGCCGGCAACGCGCTGCGCCTTGGACAGCCCGCTGAACGTGAGGCAGAGCGTCTCGGAGACATGCAGCGCGGCGTGCTCGTGCACGACGCCGTCGTAGAGGATGCGATCGTAGATCTCGTCGGCCAGCAGCACGAGCCCATGGCGCTCGGCCAGGGCCGCGAAGCCGCGCACGAGCTCGGCCGAGTACACGGTGCCGGTCGGGTTGTTCGGGTTGATCAGCACGATGCCGGTGGTGCGCGGCGTGATGAGCGCCTCGATCGCCTCGAGATCGGGCATCCAGCCGTTGCTTTCGTCGCACGGGTAGTGCACGGCGCGGCCGCCCGTGAGCGTGACCTGCGCCGTCCAGAGCGGGTAGTCGGGTGCGGGCACGAGGATCTCGTCACCGGGGCTCACGAGCGCCTGCAGCACGAGCGAGATCAGTTCGCTGACCCCGTTGCCGAGGTAGACATCGTCGGGGCTGATGCCGCCGGATGCCGCGCCCACGCCGAGTTCGGTGTAGTGGCGTGCGACCGCCTCGCGCGCGGGCAGCACGCCGCGCGAGTCACTGTAGCCCTGGGCCTCGGGCAGGGCGCGCCGGAGCTCCTCAACGATCTCGGGCGGGGCCTCGAAACCGAACGGCGCCGGGTTGCCGATGTTGAGCTTGAGAATCGTCTCGCCCGCGCGCTCGAGCCGTTCGGCCTCTTGCAGGATCGGGCCGCGGACGTCGTAGCGCACGCCCGCGAGCTTGCTCGACTGGGTGATGTGACGCACCTGCTCATTATTCCACTCCGCCCGCGCACCGCGTGACGGATCGGCGGAGCGGATCCGGCTGAGCGAGTGGATCGGGCCCGGCGGATCGGACAGAGCAAGTCGACCGGGCAAGCGGATCGGGCGGGCGGATCAGGCCCGGCGGATCGGGCTGGCGGGCGGGTCAGGCCCGGCGGATCGAACGGATCGGGCCCGGCGGGTCAAACAGAGCAAGTCGATCAGGCGGGCTGATCGGTCCCGGCGGGCGGATCGAACGGCCGGATCCGGCGGATCGAACGGCCGGATCACGCAGACCGCAGACCGCAGACCGGGCAACCGGCCGACTCAGGCCTGCTGCGCGTAGAGCGCCGCGTAGGATCCGCCGAGCGCCAGCAGTTCGTCGTGCGTGCCGCGCTCCACGATGCGCCCGGCGTCGACCACGTAGATGCGATCCGCCCCTTCGATGGTCGAGAGCCGGTGCGCGATCGCGATCGTCGTGCGCCCCTCGCGCGCATCGTCGAGAGCGCGCTGCACGATCCGCTCGTTCACCGTGTCGAGCGCGCTCGTTGCCTCGTCGAGCACGAGCACGCGCGGGTTCTTCAGCAGCACGCGCGCGATCGCGATGCGCTGCTTCTCACCGCCGGAGAGCCGGTAGCCGCGCTCCCCCACGACGGTCTCGTAGCCCTCGGCGAACGACACGATCGTGTCGTGGATGTTCGCGAGCCCCGCGGCCGCCTCCAGTTCCTCCTGCGTCGCATCGGGCTTGGCGTAGCGCAGGTTCTCGGCGATCGTGGCGTGGAACAGGTAGGGCTCCTGCGTCACGACGCCCATCCGATCCATCAGCGCCTCCTGCTTCAGCCCGCGCACATCGTCACCCGCATAGCGCACGGTGCCCGACGAGGCATCGTAGAGGCGCGGGATGAGCGAGCCGATTGTCGTTTTGCCCGATCCCGAGGCCCCGACGAACGCCACGAATTCTCCGGGCGCAACCTCGAACGAGACCGCGTCGATGGTCGGCCGATCGTCGGGCCCGGCATCCGGGTAGCGGAACGTGACGCCCTCGAACGACACCGCCCCGGCCGAGCCCGGCTCGTCGTTCGGCTCGCCGGCATCCGGCAGATCGACGATCGCGGGCTTCAGATCGAGGTACTCGAAGATGCGCGCGAACAGGGCCGACGAGGTCTGCAGGTCGAGGGCCACGCGCATGAGCGCCATGAGCGGGAACAGCAGCCTCGACTGCACCGTGGTGAACGCGACGATCGTGCCGGCGGTGATGCCCGAGTCGAAGCCCTCGCCCATCGCCTGCGCGATCAGCCAGCCCGAGACGAGGTAGACGATCGCGGGCACGGCCGAGAGGAACACCTGCACGAGCGCGAAGAACACCTGGCCGCTCATCGTCTGCCGCACCTGCAGCGCGATCTGGTTGCGGTTCTCCTCGGCGTAGCGCTCGGTCTCGGCCTGCTGGCGCGAGTACGTCTTCGCGAGCAGCACGCCCGAGACGGAAAGCGCCTCCTGCGTGATCGCGCTCATCTCGCTGAGCGATTCCTGTGTCTGGCCCGCGATCCTCGCCCGCACCTGGCCCACGCGGCGTTGCGCGAACACGAGCACCGGCATGAGCACGAGCGCGATGAGCGTGAGCTGCCAGCTCAGCAGCAGCATGGCCACGGCCGCCGCGATCACGGTCACGGTGTTGCCGATCACGTTCGAGACGGTGTTTGTGAGCACGTTGGCCACGCCGCCCACGTCGTTCTGCAGGCGGGACTGGATCACGCCGGTCTTCGTGCGGGTGAAGAAGCCGAGCTCCATCGCCTGGAGGTGCGCGAAGAGCTTCACCCGCAGATCGCCCATGACCCGGTTGCCCACGCGGGCCGTGACGTAGGTCTGCACGATGCCGAGGCCCGACGAGACGACGAAGACGAGGATCATCGCGCCCACGAGCCAGGCGAGCACGGGCAGGTTCGGGCCGCCGCCGGCCGGCGGGAACAGGCCGTCGTCGAAGACGCGCTGAGTGATGAGGGGCGGGAGGATGCCGAGCCCGGCCGACACGAGCACGAGCACGACGATGATCGCGAGCGGCCAGCGGTAGGGGCGGAAGAGCTCGGCGATGCGGCGGCCGAGGTCGGCCACCTTCGGCGCCTGCTTGTTCGCCTCGCGCTGCGCCTTGATATCGCCGCCCGAGACGCGGCTTCTGCCCGGCGGGCCTCCCATGCTCATATCTCGCAAGCGTAGACCGTTACGGGGCGCGGTGCGGACGGCGGGCGCCAATCGCGGTGCGGACCGGCTGACACCTGCCGCGGCTCAGACCCCCATCCGGTCGAGCGCCGCGCGCAGGCGCTCGACGGTGCCGTCGATGTCGGCGAGCTTGTCGAGGCCGAAGAGACCGAGGCGGAAAGATCCGAACGACTCGGGCTCGCCGCACTGCAGCGGCACGCCCGCGGCGATCTGGAGGCCCTCCTCCGTGAAGCGCGCACCGCTGCGCAGCGCCGGGTCATCGGTCTGCACGACGACCACGGTGGGCGAGGCGAACTCCGGCGACGCCACCGACGGCAGGCCGCGCTCGGCCAGCAGTTCCCTGACACGGCCCCCGAGATCGATCTGCGCGGCGCGCAGGGCGCCGTAGCCGCGATCCCGCGTCTCGATCATCTGCGCGAGGTTGCGCACGATGGTGTCGGTCGGCATGGTCGAGTGGTAGCCGAAGCGCCCGTCGCGGTACGCGTCGGCCATCGCGAGCCAGGTGCGCAGGTCGAGGGCGAAGCTCGTGGAGGGGCGCGACTCGACGATCTCGCGCGCGGCCGCGTTCAGCATGACGTACCCGACGCCGGGCGAGCCGCTCCAGCCCTTCTGCGGCGCGCTGAGCAGCACGTCGACACCGAGCTCGGCCATGTCGACCCACATCGCGCCCGAGGCGATGCAGTCGAGCACCAGCACCCCGCCGACCTCGTGCACGGCGTCGGCGAGCGCGCGCACATAGGCATCCGGCAGGATCATGCCGGCGGCGGTCTCGACGTGCGGGGCGAAGACGACCGCCGGCCGCTCCGCGCGGATCGCCGCGACGACCTCGTCGATCGGCGCCGGGCTCCACGACGCCTGGGGCTCGTCGCTGTCGGCACGGGCCGTGCACACCGTGACCGACCGGGCGATCGATCCGGCCTCGAGGATCTGCGACCAGCGGTACGAGAACAGCCCGTTGCGCACCACGAGCGCGTGGTGGCCGGCGGCGAAGTGGCGGGCGACCGACTCCATGGCGCTCGTGCCGCCGCCGTTCACCACGACCGCGCTCTCGGCGTGGTAGGCCTCGCGCAGGATCTCGAGGGTCTGCTGCATCGCCGCGACGAAGTGCGCCGACATGTGGTTGAGCGACCGGTCGGTGAAGACGACGGAGTACTCGAGCAACCCGCCCGGATCGACCTCGGTGCGGGGGAGTTCAGTGGGACTACTCATGCCTCCAGCTTGGCACGGATGGCGGCCCGACGCATGCCCCAGGGCGGTGCGGGATCCCCGCAGCGATCCGCGCTCAGCCCGCGAGCGCGCGGGTATCGTCGTCGACCCAGTCGAGCGAGCGCTCGACCGCCTTGTTCCAGAGGCGCAGGCGGCGCGCACGGTCGTCGGCGCGCATCCGCGGCACCCAGCGGCGGCCCTCACGCACGAGCTCGGTCAGCTCCTCGAGGCCCTCCCACACGCCGGTCGTGAGGCCCGCGGCGAACGCGGCGCCGAGCGCCGTGGTCTCGAGGTTCTCGGGGCGCACGACGTCGATGCCGAGCAGGTCGGCCTGGAACTGCATCATCATGTCGCTGGCCGAGCCGCCGCCATCCACCCGGAGCTCTTCGAGCTGCGTGCCGGTGTCGGCCGCCGCGGCGTCGATCACCTCGACGGTCTGGAACGCGCACGCCTCGCTCGCCGCGCGCACGAGGTGCGCCTTCGTGACGAAGCGCGTGAGGCCGACGATCACCCCGCGGGCGTCGGGCTGCCAGCGCGGGGCGAACAGGCCCGAGAACGCGGGCACGATGAAGGCGCCGCCGGTGTCGGGCACGCTCGAGGCGAGCCCCTCGATCTCGGTGGAATCGCGGATCAGGCCCAGGTTGTCGCGCAGCCAGTGGTGCAGCGATCCGGCCACCGCCACCGAGCCCTCGAGCGCGTAGACCGGCCGCTCCCCCTCGACGCGGTAGGCGACCGTTGTGAGCAGCCCGTTGCGCGAGAACACCGGCTGCTCGCCCGTGTTCACGATGAGGAAGCCGCCGGTGCCGAACGTGTGCTTCGCGCTGCCGGGCGCGAACGCCGCCTGGCCGAAGGTCGCCGCCTGCTG
>JAGQTL010000080.1 GCA_020439035.1 Leucobacter sp.
CGTCGGTGATGGGCGGGCCGATGCCGAGGTTCGCCTGCGGGCGCACACGCTGCACCGCCTGCGCGAGCACGTGAGCGGCGGAATGACGCAGGATATTCAGGCCGTCGGGGCTCTCGATGAAGACCGGCTCGACGGCATCCGTGTCGGTCACCGTCGTCGCGAGGTCCTTCAGCTCACCGTTCAGCCGCATGGCGACGACGGAACGGTCGGGGAACAGGGCGAAGCCGTCTTTCGGCTGGGCGTTTTCAGACACTGAACTCTCCATCTGGGTCAGGAATCCAGGCTACTCGTTCGCAGGTGCCCCTCCGCTCACTCAGCCTCGTCGAAGGCCTCTCGTGCGGCGAGGATTTCGCCCTGGTGTTCGGCGGCCCACAGGGCCAGGCGGATGACGGGTTCGCTGAGCGAGGTGCCGAGGGGTGTGGCGGCGTATTCGACGCGAGGCGGAATCTCGGGGTAGCTGGTGCGCTGCACCAGGCCGTCGCGTTCGAGATTGCGCAGCGTTTGCGTCAGCATCCGTTGCGAGATGCCGTCGACTTTGCGGTGCAGCTGGGTGAAGCGCAGAGGGCCGTCGTGCAGCACGCCGATCACGAGCATGCTCCACTTGTCGCCGACGCGAGCGAGGATCTCGCGGATCATCCCGCTTGCGGGGTTGTCGACGCTGCACGCGTCGCTGCCGACGTGGTCGAGTGGCAGATCGAGCGGGATGCGGCTGTGCGGCGGTACCTGGGCCATGCTGCCTCCTTCGGGCACGCACCTGAAGGTGCGTGAGGAACCGAGAAGTGCGCGGCTCCCGAGGAATACACTACCCGATCGTACGTTACATACTCTTCGTAACTAAGGAGACCTCCCCATGATCATCGCCCTCTGGATCGCCACCGCCGTTCTCGCCCTCGCCTTCGCGATGGCCGGCTCGATGAAAGTCGCCAAGCCCTATGCACAGATCGCCGGGCAAGACCGCATGGAGTGGACCGAGGAGGTCACCCCTGCGCAGCTGAAGACCATCGGCGCCTTGGAAGTCGTTGGCGCAGTCGGGATGATCCTGCCCGCGGCCACTGGCATCGCCCCGTGGTTGACCCCCGTCGCCGCATTCGCTCTCGCGGTCATGATGGGTGTGGCCTTTGCGCTGCACGTGCGTCGGCGTGAGAACGGCACCCCGAGCCTGGTGCTCGCGGCGATCTCGCTGCTCGTCGGCATCGGATGGCTGGTGCTGTCATGACGGCCACGGCCTGAACGAAGAAAGCCCCCGGAGTTCCGGGGGCTTCAGGTGGTGCGCGATACTGGGATCGAACCAGTGACCTCTTCCGTGTCAGGGAAGCGCGCTACCGCTGCGCCAATCGCGCCTAAAAGGCTTATTCAATTGTACAGAGAGGTGGCGACGGGATTCGAACCCGTGTAAACGGCTTTGCAGGCCGGTGCCTAGCCTCTCGGCCACGCCACCGCGAGGTGGATTCGAACCCACATGCCAGAACCTCCAAAGAGGCTCCTGCACTCGAGCGGATGACGAGACTCGA
>JAGQTL010000081.1 GCA_020439035.1 Leucobacter sp.
GTCTCGCCGTCGCGGATCTCGCCCACCAGCACCACGTCCGGATCGCCTCGGAGGATGGAGCGCAGCGCGGACGCGAAGGTGAGGCCCGCGCGCGGATTCACCTG
This sequence comes from Leucobacter sp., assembly GCA_020439035.1. GTDB lineage: Bacteria > Actinomycetota > Actinomycetes > Actinomycetales > Microbacteriaceae > Leucobacter. The sequence continues at coordinate 105 of JAGQTL010000081.1, forward strand.
CATCTGGCTGATCCCCGCCATGCGGAACTCGACCGGATCCTCGATCGTGATCACGTTGATCTCGGGGCGGGCGATCTCGTTCAGTGTCGTGTACAGCGTCGTCGACTTGCCCGATCCCGTGGGGCCCGTGACGAGCAGCATGCCGTGGGGCTTGCGGAACGAGCGCGAGAAGACGTCGAGGTTGCGCTCCGACATGTTCAGGTCGCCGAGCGTCACCTGCGCCGCGGTGTTGTCGAGGATGCGCATGACGATCTTCTCGCCCCAGACCGTCGGCAGGGTCGCGACGCGGAGGTCGACCTTGCGGCCGCTGTGGCGCACCGAGATGCGGCCGTCCTGCGGCTTGCGCTTCTCGGCGATGTCGATGCCGCTCATGATCTTGAGGCGCGAGATCACCCCATCGCGGAGCGCGGGCGGCGCCTCCTGCGTGTCGTGCAGCACGCCGTCGATGCGGTAGCGCACCCGCAGGTGGCTCTCGGTCTGATCGATGTGGATGTCGGAGGCACGATCCTGGATCGCCTGCGAGATGATCAGGTTGACGAAGCGCACGATGGGCGTGTCATCCGCTCCGCCCTCGAGGTTCTCGACGGTATCGGTCTCCTCGATCGCCTGCGCGTTCTCCCCGATCTCGTGCGAGAGGCCGGCGATCTGCTCGTCGAGGCGCACGTGGCGGTTGAGCGCGAGCTGCATCGAATCCATGGTCGCGACCACGGGCTTCACCGCGAGGCCGGTCATACTCGTGACGTCGTCAAGCGCGATCACGTTGCCCGGATCGAGCATCGCGAGCACGAGCTGCGACGGGGTCGCCGCGATCGGCAGCACCATGTGCTTGCGGGCGAGCTCCGACGAGAGCAGCGCCACCGCGTCGGGGTCGATCTCGATCGACATGAGATCGACGAACGGCACCCCGGTCACGGCCGAGAGCGCCTGGCCGATCTGGGCCTCGGTCACGAGCTTGCGGCGCACGAGCTCGCGGTCGGCGCGGCGCTCGCCGACCGCCGCGATGACCTCGTCGAGCGCCTCGCGCGAGAGCACACCGGCCTGTACGAGTCGATCAAGCACGCGGCGCATGGGCGGTCCTCCCTCGGTTCGGTCGTTTCAGCCTCGAAAACACTTCCTCATGTTTACCAGTGTTTTTCCGGATTCCCGCTCGGACGTTCGGCATCCGCGCCAATTCGACGGCAACTGCGCGCGGATCGCGCCGATCGCGCCGATCGCGCCTACTCGTCGGTCGAGTTCGTCGGCCGCGCATGCACCTCGGTGCCGATGCCGCGGTCGGTGAAGATCTCGAGCAGCACCGAGTGCGGTTCGCGGCCATCGATGATCGCCGCCTTCGGCACGCCGCCGCGCACCGCGTCGAGGCAGGCGCGCATCTTGGGGATCATGCCCGACGCGAGTGACGGCAGCAGCTGCTCGAGCTCATCCGCGGTGATGCTCGAGACGAGCGAGTCGCGGTCGGGCCAGTTCGCGTAGAGGCCGGCGACATCGGTGAGGATGACGAGCTTCTCCGCGTGCAGGGCGGTCGCGAGCGCCGCCGCCGCGGCATCGGCGTTGATGTTCAGCGAGTCGCCGGGGCGGTCGCGATCCGGGGCGATCCCCGCGATCACGGGGATGAGGCCGGCGTCGAGCATGGCGAGCACCGGCTCCGTGCGCACGCCGACCACGTCGCCGACGAGCCCGAGATCGACCGGATCCGCGCCGTCCTCGACCACGAGCGGCGGGCGGCGGCGGCCGATGAAGAGGCCCGCGTCCTCCCCCGTCGTACCCGCGGCGAACGGGCCGTGGGCGTTGATCTGCTCGACCAGTTCGGGGTTCACCTTGCCGGTGAGCACCATCCGCACCACGTCCATCGCCTCGGGCGTGGTCACCCGGTAGCCGCCGCGGAACTCGCTCTCGATGCCGAGCCGGTCGAGCATGCGCGTGATCTGGGGGCCCCCGCCGTGCACCACGACCGGGCGGATACCGGCGAGCCGCAGGTAGACCACATCCTCGGCGAACGCCGCGAGCAGCGCCTCGTCGACCATCGCGTTGCCGCCGAACTTGATCACCATGATCGCGTCGCGGAACTTCTTCAGCCAGGGCAGCGATTCGATCAGCACCTCGGCCTTGGCCGCCGCCTCGTCGTGCGCGAGCGTGCGCGTGGTCTCGGTCATGCGTTCAGCTTACCGAGGGGCTGCGACCGGAGCGCTCGGATCAGCTCGAGTAGGCGCTGTTCTCGTGCACGTAGTCGTGCGTGAGGTCGTTGGTGCGGATCGTCGCCGCGTGCTCCCCCGCGAACAGGTCGATCTCGACATGCGTGCGGCGCGGCGTGAGGTCGCATTCCGCGACCGGGCGATCCGGCGCGCCCGCGTGGCACAGGCGTACGCCGTTGAAGCTCACGTCGACGGCGTACGGGTCGAACGCGGCGCCCGTCGTGCCGATCGCGGCGAGCACCCGCCCCCAGTTCGGATCGTTGCCGAAGATCGCCGCCTTGAACAGGTTGTTGCGGGCGACCGACCGGCCCACCTCCTCGGCGTCCGCGACGCTCGCGGCGCCACGGACCTCGATGTCGATGTCGTGACTCGCCCCTTCGGCGTCGGCCTGCAGCTTCGCGGCGAGTTCGTCGCAGACGGCGGCGAGCGCCGCGGTGAAGCGCCCCTCATCGGGCACGACCCCGCTCGCCCCGCTCGCAAGCAGCGTCACCTGGTCGTTGGTCGACATACAGCCGTCGCTGTCGAGGCGGTTGAAGCTCGCCGCCACCGCATCCCGCAGCGCGCGGTCGGCGGCGTCGGCGTCGATGCGCGCATCGGTCGTGATCACGACGAGCATCGTGGCGAGCCCCGGGGCGAGCATCCCCGCGCCCTTCGCCATCGCGCCGATACTCCAGCCCTCGCCCGCGAACACGACGGTCTTCTCGACGCTGTCGGTCGTGAGGATCGCCGCCGGCGCGGTCCGGTCGTCGGCGCGCAGCGCCGCGGCCAGGGCGGGGATGCCGTTCACGATCTTGTCGCGGAACGCCTGGTCCCCCGTGCCGATGAGCCCCGTCGAGCAGACGAGGATCTCCCCGGCCTCGGCATCGAGCTCGCGGGCGACGGCCTCGGCCGTGAGCCGCGTCGTGTCGAAGCCGAAGTCTCCCGTGAAGCAGTTCGCCCCGCCGGAGTTCAGCACGATCGCCCGTGCTGTGCGGCCGCTCTCCATCACCCGACGGCTCCAGATGATCGGGTTCGCCTGCGCGCGATTGCCGGTGAACACGGCCGCGGCGGCGGGGTGCGGGCCGTCGTTCACCACGAGGGCGAGGTCGGGTTTGCCCGTGCTCTTCAGGCCGACGGCGAGGCCGGCGGATCGGAAGCCCTGGGGTGCGGTGACGGTCACTGCGGTTCTCCCTCTGCGTCGTGTGGAAGCGGTGCGGGTAGCGATGCCGCGCTCACGGGGCCACCCCGTTCACCGGGAGACCGAGCGTCTCGTCGAGGCCGAGCGCGATGTTCGCGGACTGGATGGCGGCACCCGCCGTGCCCTTGGCCAGGTTGTCGAGCGCGGCCACGACGACGACTCGGCCCGCGGCCTCGTCGACCGCAAGACCCATGAGGCAGGTATTCGCGCCCAGCGCGTCGGCGGTGCGCGGGAAGCGGCCCGCCGTCAGGAGGTGCACGAACGGCTCGTCCGCGTACGCGGCCTCCCATGCCTCTCGCACCTGCGTCGCGGTGGCCCCCGCTGCCAGCCGCGCCGTCGAGGTCGCGAGGATGCCCCGGCTCATCGGCACGAGCACCGGGGTGAAGCTGATCGTCGGATCCTCGATCGCGCCCGCATCCCTCAGCCCCTGGCGAATCTCGGGGATATGCCGGTGCGTGCCGCCGACCGCGTAGGGATTCGCCGTGCCCATGAGCTCCGCGCCGAGCAGGTGCGTCTTCGCGGCCTTGCCCGCGCCGCTCGGGCCCACGGCCAGCACGCTGACGAGGTCCGTCGGCTCGATCACGCCCGCCGCGACGCCCGGAGCGAGCGACAGCTCGACGGTGCTCGCGTTGCAGCCGGGCGCCGCGATCCGGGCCGCCCCCCGCAGTGCCTCGCGCTGCTTGCGGATCGAGCCGTCGGGCTGCTTGACGAGCAGTTCGGGCACCCCGTACGCCCAGGCGCCGTGGTGCTCGCCGTCGTAGAACACCGCCCAGTCGTCGCCGCTTCGCAGCCGGTGGTCGGCGCCGCAGTCGACGGCGACGGAGACGTTGCCGAGCTGCGCGGTGAGTTCACCGGACGCGCCGTGCGGCAGCGCGAAGAAGACGAGGTCGTGGCCGTCGAGCCGCTCGGGCGTGGTCGCCTCGAGCGTCAGGTGCGAGAGCGAGCGCAGATGCGGCTGATGTTCGATCAGCGGATCACCCGCGCTCGAGTGGCCGGTGACCGTTCGGATCTCGAACTCGGGGTGCCCGGCGAGCAGGCGCAGCAGTTCGCCCCCCGCGTACCCGGAGGCCCCCGCGACCGCCACCGAAAAGCTCATCGTTGCTCGCTCCTTCCGCCCCAGCCCCATGCATCGGAGACGTGCCTCCATTCTCGCATCTTCCAGCGGGTGCCGCCGCGCGAGGGGTAGGCGGCCTACAGGTCGAAGCGCGCCGCCGGATCCGGGCTCAGGGAGGGGAACTCGATCAGTTCGCCGCCGACCTGCTCGAGGCACCAGCGCACCCGTGCCGTGAAGAGCCCGCGCCCCCGCGCCGAGAGCATACCGTCGTGCGTGAGATAGGCGCGCCTCGGTGCCGCGGCGAGCACGAAGTCCATCACCTGGGCGATGTTCGACCAGGGCGAGCCGATCGGCACGCCGAGCACCTCGGCTGCGAAGGGCGGGCGCGCGAGCGAATCCCCGCCCCACGCCAGGGTGCCGTTGACGCGCACGCCGAGGTTGTCGATCACGGGAATGCTCGAATGCAGCACCTCGTGCCGGCGTCCGTAGAACTCAAGGGCGAAGGGTCCGGCCTGCACGAGATCGCCCTCACTCATGACGGTCACGTGCTCGATACCCGCTGCCGCAAGGGCCGCGGCGGTCGCGGCCGTCGTGCAGATGGGCGCATCCGGCGCGGCCGACCGCAGCGCTGCGACATTCGGCAGGGTCCAGTGGTCGCCGTGCTCGTGCGTGATCACGATCGCGGCGATCGGGCCGGCCGCGCCGATCGCCGTCGCCAGCTCGTGCTCATCGGTGAAGTCGCCGGCGTCGATGAAGAGCGAGCGGCCGGCTTCTTCGAGCACGAGGCCGGCGTGGGGCAGTCGGAAGCAGCGCATGCTGCCAGCCTACGGCGCGCGGCGTGCGGAAGTCGGAGATTCTGCCGATGAATGCACCTATGCTAGTTTCATCATTCTTGCACGGGGAGGTCGCAGGCATATGGACGAATTCATTGGCGGGGGTATCCGTTTCATCCTCATGAACTTCACTGCAACGTTTACCGCGGCGGGGATCATCATCGCTCTGGTGTTGATCGCGATCCGCAGAGCAGGTAGGCACGAGTCGTTCGTGACCCTGCTGAACTGGTTCCTGCTGGTCGGCATCGGTATCACCTACATATACAACGGGATCATGCACACCGTCTTTGGCGAGCTCTCCGCCCAGCTCATCGGCTGGGAGGACAACGGCTTTCAAGCCGAGGTCGGGTACGCGAGCCTCGGAATGGGTCTCGTCGGCATATTCGCCTCGCTCAAACGAATGCCGTTCAGCACCAAGTTCGCCGGCCTCATCGTGCCGACCTGTTTTCTCTGGGGAGCAGCAGCAACGCACATTGCCGACATCATCGAGACCGGCAACCTGGCTTCCCACAACGCCGGTACCGTGCTCTACACCGACATCTTCATTCCGATCCTCGGTCTCGCGCTCTGGATTCTGAGCTACCTCACCCGCGCCCGCGAGGTGCTGCCGAGTGAGGGCTTCACACCGCATTCGGCCATCGCGGGAGGTCGGCCCGCGGATCGAAACTTGTAGGGCCATGTGCAGCGGTCAGGTGGTCTTTCCTGGTGCTGATCGCACGGTGTGCGCCCCTGCAACTGACGAGCCTCGCGGGTCAAGAAGCTGATTCAGGCTTCGCGCTGGTAGCCGGGCAATCGCGATCACCGAGCGAAGGTCATCAAATGACTTGTAGCTATAAAGAGTGCATTACTAGAATCATTGCATGACATTCTTGAAGCCGACGCGCCGTCAGCTGCTGGGGGCGGGTGTGCTGGGAACCGTCACCGTGCTTGGCGTCCCAACCTCCCTCACCTCGTGCGCTTCCAGCGCGTCTTCCGGGAGTAGTGGTGAAACCTTCCGCAATCCCAAGGTTAAGGCGAGTGAAGGAGGACGGCTAACCGGTGTCGTGACAGCCAAACGCTCGCAAATCGACATCGGGATCGGTCATGACTACTCGACCTACACCTTTGATGGAGTCATTCCCGGGGCAACGTGGGAAGTGCACCCGGGCGACACGATCGGTGTGACTCTGCGCAACGCAATGCCGGTGCTTTCCGAAGACGACCAGGCGCGTAGCGACGGACACGGTCACGGGCAGATGGACACCGGGTCAACCGGAGACTTCGTAAATATGACCCGCCCGCACGACTGGACCCATACGAACCTCCACACACACGGCCTGCATGTCTCCCCTGAGGACACCGAGGTCGGAGCCGGTGACAACCCATTCGTCACGATCGTGCCCGGCGCGGAGCAACGCTACGAGATCCCGATTCCATCGGACCATACTGGCGGCCTGTTCTGGTATCACCCCCATCGGCATGGTGCGGTCGCCTATCAAGTACAGGGTGGGATGGCAGGTGCTCTCATCGTGCGCGGTGAGATTGATCGCGTGCCCGAGATCGCCGCCGCGACCGAGCAGGTCATGGTGTTCCAAGCGCTCGAAATGATGGACGACTTCGAGATCCCTGCCCCGGAGCCGAACGCAACCCTGCAAGAAGCATTCTTCCCTCGAGATCGAATCGTATGGACGCTCAACGGACAGAACACGCCCGTGATCACGATGCGCAGGGGGGAGGTGCAGCGTTGGCGCATGCTGAATGCTGCCGAGGGGAAACTCATGTCCTTGCGGCTCACTGGCCACTCAATGCACCATATCGGCTACGACGGTCTCGCTCTCCCCGCGCCGCGCATGATGCGTGACACCTTTATCGAACCGGGTGCCCGCGTCGAAGCGCTGGTCAAAGCACAGTTCCCAGGGCGGTATGAGCTTATACTTTCTCCCGCAACCAGCCAGCTGCCCTACTTGCCCGGTTGGAATCAAGCGCTCGGTGCAGACCAGCCGGTCGGCTCGGACGGCACCGTCTGGCAAGAGGTCGTGCCTCGCGTTGTCGCCATTGTCGACGTTCTGCCGGACAAGGTCGACATGGAACTGCCCCGGACCCTCCCGGCCTATAACCCACCGTTGCGACCGATCGTGAAACACCGCGATGTCGAGTACACCGTGCACCGGCGCGATGACCACCAGTTCGAGGCGTTCGGTATCAATCACCGGCCATTCAACCCTGACGACCCACCGTACGTGATGCGGGTCGATACCGCCGAAGAGTGGACAATCCACAATGCCGCAGACGAGGGGTTCGTGCACGTGTTCCATATTCACGTGAATCCATTCCTCGTCACGCACGTCAATGGAGAACGGCTCCAGACCCCGGTCTGGCGTGACACGTGGGCACTCGGTCCGAACCTCGGCGACTCGTTCACCTTCGTGATGAACCTCGACGACTTCACTGGAAAAACCGTTGAGCACTGCCACATCCTCACGCACGAGGATCTCGGAATGATGGAAGCATTGGAAATCCTGCCATGAATCTACAGATGAGTCGTCGAGCCTGCCTCGCCGTCGGTACCCTCAGCGCGGTCGGTTTGGGACTCGCGGCGTGTACGCCAGCTGGGGAGCCCATTTACCTTCCGTCGACCGCGCTTACGGATCTTGCGGGCAAACTCTCCGGCCGTGTGCTGCTGCCTGGGGATGCTGGATTTACCAAAGCGTGGTTCCCCTCCAATGGACAATTCGCCGATGCCGTACCGTTGGCGATCGCCCGCGTCGCCAACGAAGCCGACGTTGCCGAATGTGTGCACTGGTGTCGAGACAACGGCGTCGCGTTCGCCGTGCGCGGCGGCGGCCACTCCTATGCGGGCCTGTCGACCACGACTGGTCTCGTCATAGACCTGTCGCAACTGAACTCGACCTCGGTAAATCGTCTGCAGTGGCGGATGACCACCGGAGGGGCGGCAACGAACGCCGACATCTTTCGTGCGACCAAGTACGGTCAGGAATTTCTCCCCGGCGGCACCTGTCTCGGCGTCGGCATAGGGGGGCTCGTCCTCGGCGGTGGTATCGGCTATCACTCCCGTTGGGCGGGAATCACCTCCGACCATCTCGTCCGTGCTCGTATGGTCACTGCTTCTGGTGACATTGTTGAGGCGAGTGCGACCGAGAACGCGGACCTCTTCTGGGCGTTGCGCGGCGGCACCGGGGGTACTTTCGGAATCTGCACCGAGTTCGAGTTCGATCTTGTCGAGACCCCGAAGCGCGATGTCGTGTATTACCGAGTCGACATTGCGGGGGCTGACGCCGCGACCGAGATGTTCTCTGCCGTTGACGCCCTCGAACAAGACTCACCCCCGGAATTCGTTGCCTCCTGCTATGCGGAGCCGACACCGCTTGGAGCCGATACCGACCCACGGGCCGCAGTCAAGGGTTGGGTACGCGGACAGTTCCTCGGTACCATGTCCGACTTCACCGATCTCGCCGGTCCGCTCTTGCGCATGACCGGAGAGACCAATCGCATACTCGAGTCTCGGCCATGGTGGGATGTTGCTGAGGGCTTTACGAGTGCAGAGGCCGAGAACCACTCCTGGGGTGATGTCTCACGCTACACCGATCAGGCGCTTCCGGGCACCGCGATCGAGAAACTGGTTGATCTCATCGTGGATTGCCCGCAGCGAAGCGAGGCAATCCATGGAGAACTCTGGATGCTGGGCTGGGTCGGGGGCTCGGTTATCGACCGTGCTGCGCGAACAGACACCGCATACGTGCACCGGGGGATGAAGAGCATGGTGCGTCCCTCGCCGATCTGGTCGAATCTCGCGACCGCGGAACAAGTGCGCGAGCTGGAGGACTGGACCGACGAGGTGATCTCCGCTGTCGAGCCGCACACTCCGAGAGAGTCGTACCAGAATTTTCCCAATCGGCGTCTCGTTGATTGGCAGGAGCAGTACTATGCAGAGAACCTCGAACGCCTCATCGAGGTGAAGACTCAGTGGGATCCAGAGGGCCTCTTCACCAGTGCGCAGACAATCGCCCCGCGCGAGTAAATTGAGAAAACCCCCGCCTGAGCGGGGGTTTTCTCACTGTGACCCCAGCGGGATTCGAACCC
>JAGQTL010000082.1 GCA_020439035.1 Leucobacter sp.
CCGGTGCGGCTCTCGCCGGTGAACGAGATGAGCGGCACGTCGGGGTGCTTCACGAGCGCGTCGCCCGCGACCCCGCCCGAGCCGAGGATGAGGTTGAAGACCCCGTCGGGCACGCCGGCCTCGCGGAAGATCTCCGGCCACAGCGCGGCCGAGAGGGGCGTGTAGCTCGCGGGCTTCAGCACCACGGTGTTGCCGGTGGCGATGGCGGGGGCCAGCTTCCACGACTCCTGCATGAACGGCACGTTCCAGGGGGTGATGAGGCCGGCGACGCCCTTGGGCTTGCGGTTGACGTAGTTGATCTGGCGGCCGGGCACCTTGGTCACGTTGTCGTGCTCGGCGACGATCAGGTCGGCGAAGAAGCGGAAGTTCTCGGCCGCGCGGCGGGCCTGGCCCTTCGCCTGGGTGATCGGGAGGCCGGAATCCCAGCTCTCGATGAGCGCGAGCTGATCGTCGCGCGACTCGACGATGTCGGCGACGCGGTGCAGGATGCGCGAGCGCTCGCGCGGCAGCATGTGCGGCCAGGGGCCCTCGTCGAACGCGCGCTTCGCCGCGGCGACGGCACGGTCGACATCGGCCTTGCTGGCGGATGCGGCCTGGATGTAGACCTCGTTCGAGACCGGCTCGATGACGTCGAACGTCGCGCCGCCCTCGGCGTCGACGAACTCGCCGTCGATGAAGAGCTGGATCTTCTCGGGCAGGCCTTCGGGCTTCTGGTACGTCATGTGTTCCTCCGTGTGGTGGATATGGATGGATGTTGGTGAGTTCGGAGCCGCCGGTGCGGCCGGGGGTGGATCAGCTCGCGGCAACGCTCTCGTGCGGGTGCCGGAGCTCGTCGTGGTGGCGCAGTTCGTCCTGATGCAGCAGCACCGCGTCGAGCGTGGCGAGCCGGTGATCGCGCGCGGCGCGCTCGATCTCGTGCACGTCGACGCGACGCTCGATCAGGTCGAGCAGGTGCTCGTGCTCCTCGACCGACTCGTGGGCCCGGCCCGGCACGAAGCTGAACGAGGAGTTGCGCAGCATCTTCATGCGGTTCCAGCCGCGCAGCACCAGGTCGAGGATGTGCGGGTTGTTGCAGCTCTCGAAGAGCACGGAATGGAACTCGAGGTTCAGCTCGGTGAAGCGCTGGGGATCGAAGTGCGCGAGGGTCTGCCGCATCCGCTCGTTCACCGCGCGGGCGCGGGCGATCTGATCCGGCGTGATGTCGGGCGTCGCGAGCGCCGTCGCGTAGCCTTCGACGAGCGCGAGCGTCTGCATGGTGTGCAGGTACTCCGCCTCCTTGAAGAGCGCGACCTGCGCGCCGACGTTCGCCTCGAAGGTCACGAGCTGTTCGGCCTCGAGACGGCGGATCGCCTCGCGCACCGGTACCACCGACATGCCGAGCTCCGCCGCGATCGGAGCCAGGACGAGCCGGTACCCCGGCACGTAGGTGCCGTTCTCGATGCGCTCGCGGATCAGCCGGTAGGCCTGCTCGCTCTTGGGGATGGCGCCCATCTCAGGCCCGATCCCCGTCGGTCTCGTTCGCCTTCGACGCCTCGTACTTGGCGCGCCACTCGGCGTTCATCGGGAAGAGGCCGTCGACGGCGGCGCCGTTCGCGACCTGCTCGGCCACCCAGGCGTCGGCGTCCTCCTGCGCCGCGGCCTCGGCCGCGACCTCGGCGAGCAGCGACGGGGGGATCACGATCACGCCGTCGCGGTCGCCCATGATGATGTCGCCCGGCTGCACGGCGGCGCCGCCGCAGGCGATCGTCACATCGACCTCCCACGGCACGTGACGCCGGCCGAGCACGCTCGGGTGCGCGCCCTGTGAGAAGACGGGGATGTCGAACTCCTGCACGGCAGCCCAGTCGCGCACGCCGCCGTCGGTCACGATCCCGGCCGCGCCGCGCACCTGCGCGCGCAGGGCGAGCACGTCGCCGACGGTGCCCGTCTCGGGCAGGCCGCGGGCCTCGACCACCAGCACCTCACCGGGCTCCACGGTGTCGAACGCGCGCTTCTGCGCGTTGAAGCCGCCGCCGTGGGCCTTGAACAGGTCGGGGCGGAAGGGGATGAAGCGCAGGGTCTTCGCGGTGCCGAGGATGCGGTCGCCCTCGTGGTTCGGGTGCACGCCGTCGATGAAGATGTCGACGTAGCCGCGCCGGCGCAGCGCCGCCGAGACGGTGGCGACGGCCACGCCGTCGAGCTGCGCGCGGATCTCGTCGGTGAGCGCGGGAGCCTCCGGCGCGTCGGCCGCCGCGAGCGGTGTCGCCCGGCCGGCGGCGACCGCGGCCGCGTGCTCGGCCTCGCTGCCCCAGGCCTCGATGCGCTGCAGGTCGTCGACCACGGGAGCGTTGCCGAAGTCGCCGAAGGGCGTGCCGCCCTGGGTGACGGTGGTGACGAGGCGACCCGAGCTCGGCGCCCCGGGGGCGTTCGGCGCGTCGACCTCGACCTCGACCACGTCGCCGGGCACGAGCACCGACGAGCCGGCGGGCGTGCCGGTGAGGATCACGTCGCCGGTCTCGAGCGTCATGTGCTGCGAGAGGTCGGCCACCAGCTGGCCGAAGGGGAACTTGAGCGTGGCGCTCGTGTCATCCTGCACCAGCTCGCCGTTGACCCACGTGCGCACGCGCCAGTCGCCCTGGCCGATGCCCTCGGTGCTGATGGCCACGGGGCCGATGGGGGTGAAGCCGTCGCCGCCCTTGTTGCGCACGTTCGAGCCCTTGTCCGCGGCGCGGAGGTCGTAGAGGCCGAGGTCGTTGGCCGCGGTGACCTTGGCCACGTGCTTCCAGCCGTCTTCGGGGGAGACCCAGCGCGCGGGCTCGCCGATCACGAGCGCGATCTCGCCCTCGAAGGCGAGCAGCTCGGTGCCGGCGGGGCGCTCGACGGTGCCGCCGCTCGCCGCGAGCGAGCTCGCCGGCTTCAGGAAGTAGCTCGGGAACGCCGGCGTGCGGCCGCGCTGCGCGATGCGCGACGGGTAGTTCAGATGCACGGCGATGATCTTGCCGGGGGTGTCGATGCCAAAGCTCATTCGGGTACCTCGCTGTCTGATATTTCAAATGATATACGATTATGTGCGCTTTGGGAAGTGCCCGGATGCGCCCCGTGCTGAAGCGGTGGGAAGGATCCGCGATCCCCGATCCGCGATCCCCGATCCGCGGTCCCCGACCCGCGGTCCCCGACCCGCGATCCGCGATCCGCGTCGGCGGCGGCACGGCGCGCCCGGTCAGTAGCTGGCGCGCGGGGCCGATCCCGCATCCGCCCCGTCACCCGGCTGCGGAATGAAGCGGTCGACGAGCGCCTCGGTCTGGCGGGCGAGGATCGCCACATCGGCGCCGACCGCCACGAACGCGGCGCCCGCCTCGATGTAGCGTTCGGCATCCGCCGGCACGAACGCGTTCACCCCGGCGGGCTTGCCGGCCGCGCGCGCTGCCGCGATCGCGCGCAGCACGGCGGCGACGACCTCGGGGTGGCTCTGCTGCCCGAGGTGCCCCATCGACGCGGCGAGATCCGACGGGCCGATGAAGATGGCGTCGACGCCGTCGACGGCGACGATGCGCTCGACATCGGCCACCGCGGCCGCCGACTCGATCTGCACCGTCAGGCTGATCGTCTCGGAGGCGCGGGCCAGGTAGCCGTCGACGCGGTTCCAGCGGGCCGAGCGCGCGAGCGCCGAGCCCACGCCGCGCACGCCGGCGCCCGGGTAGCGGATCGCGCGCACGACCTGCTCGGCCTGCTCGGCGGAATCGACCATGGGGATGAGCAGGTTCTGCGCGCCGAGGTCGAGGAACTGCTTGATCAGGACGGTGTCGCCGAAGGGCGGCCGCACGAGCGGGGCCACGGGGTAGGACGACATGGCGTAGAGCTGCGCGAGCGTCGATTCGAGCCCGTTCGGCGAGTGCTCGGCGTCGAGCAGCACCCAGTCGCAGCCCGAGCCTGCGACGATCTCGGCGGTGACGGGGCTGCCCGCGCAGGCCCAGAGGCCGATGAGCGGGCGATCAGCCTCGGCGAGGCGGTCGGCGAAGGTCGCCGGGAGGTTCAGATGAATCGGCATGTCACCGACCCCAGCCCGCTGTACTCGGCGTGCACAGTGTCGCCGCGTTCCACCCACATCGGCTTCGTGAACGACCCCGCGAGGATGATCTCGCCGGCGTCGAGCGATTGCCCGTGCTGGGCGAGCTTGTTCGCGAGCCAGGCCACGCCCATGGCGGGGTGGCCGAGCACGGTCCCCGCGACGCCGGAATCCTCGATGCCCTCGTTGCGGTAGAGCAGCGCTGACACCCAGCGCAGGTCGACTTCGCCGACCGGCACCGGGCGGCCGCCGACCACCATCGCTCCCATCGCGGCGTTGTCGCTGATCGTGTCGACGATCGTGCGTCCCTCGAGCTCCAGGTGCGAATTGAGCACCTCGAGCGCGGGCACCACGTAGGCGGTGGCGTCGAGCACGTCGAAGATGGTGACGTTCGGGCCGGTGAGCGGCTTCGCGAGCACGAAGGCCAGCTCGACTTCGATGCGCACGTTGGAGAAGCGGTCGAACTCGATCACCGATCCCGACTCGAGCACCATGTCGTCGTGGATGACCCCGTAGTCGGGTTCGGTGATGCCGGTCGCGAGTTGCATCACCTTGGAGGTGAGGCCGATCTTGTGGCCGACGAGCCGGCCGCCCCGCTCCTCGAGCCGGCGATCCGACCAGAGCTTCTGGATGGCGTACGAATCCTCGACGACCATCTCGGGATAGCGCTTGGTGAGCCGGGGGAGGATCGTGCGTTCGCGATCCGCCTGAACCAGCTCGTGAGCGATCGCTTCGATCTGCTGCTGTTCGAGCACGCTGCCTCCGTTTCTGCTGCGATCGGCGCCGCCGCCCTGGCCGCGCGGGAACGCGGGGTGGGCGCCGAGGCCGTGCTCAAATCGTATACGATCCGCGGTGCCCGTGCCAAGCGTGCGGGGAAACGAACGAGCGCGGACCGGATGGCCCGCGCTCGTCGCTGTGCTCGTCGCTGTGCTCGCTGCGGTGTTCGTTGCGGCTGCGCTCGTGGTCGCGGCGGAGCGCCCGGTCCGTGCGCCCGACCGGCGGGCGCCTACGGCAGCAGGCGGTTTGGGCCGCGGAACAGGTACGTGGTCTCGCGGATCGACGGCTGGCCGAGCATCAGCATCAGCACGCGGTTGAGGCCCATGCCGAAGCCGCCGTGGGGCGGGATGCCGTAGCGGAAGAAGTCGAGGTAGAAGCCGAGCTCCGCCGGATCCATCCCCTTCTCGACGGCCTGCGCCTCGAGCACCTCGATGCGGTGCTCGCGCTGCGCGCCGGTCGAGATCTCGACGCCGTGGTAGATGAGGTCGTAGCTGTTCGTGAGCGACGGATCCTCCGCGTGGCGCATGTGGTAGAACGGGCGGATCGACGTCGCGTAGTCGGTGAGGAACACGAAGTCGTGCCCGTACTTCCGCTTGACGTGCGCGGCGATGCGGCGCTCGCCCTCGGGATCCATGTCGGCGTCGGCGCGCGGCACCTCGTAGCCCTCGGTCTTCACGATCTCCTTCGCCTCGGCGAGGGGGATGCGGGGGAACGGGCGCGACGGCACCTCGAGCTCGACGCCGAAGAGCTTCGCGATCTCGTCGCCGTGCCGCTCCTTCACCGCGGAGATGCCCGCGACCATCAGCTCCTCGTGCAGTGCCATCACGTCTTCGTGGGAGTCGACCCACGAGAGTTCCATGTCGACCGAGGTGAACTCGGTCGCGTGGCGCGACGTGAACGACGGGTCGGCGCGGAACGCCGGGCCGACCTCGAAGATGCCCCCGAAGCCGGCGGCCTGCGCCATCTGCTTGAAGAACTGCGGGCTCTGCGCGAGGAACGCCTTGCCCTCGAAGTACTCGACCTCGAACAGCTCGGCGCGCGACTCGCTCGCGCTCGCCATGAGCTTCGGGGTCTGGATCTCGATGAAGCCGCGCTCGACCCACACCTGGCGCAGCGCGTGCAGGAACGTGGTCTGCACGCGGAACACCAGGTTCTGCTCGGGGCGGCGCAGATCGAGGAAGCGCCAGTCGAGGCGCACGTCGATGCCGGAGTCGTCGGCGACCGGGTTGTCGGGGAGTGCTTGCGTCACGACCTCGATCTCGTCGATCTGGATCTCGACCCCGCCGAGCTTCACCCGCTCGTTGTGCTGCAGCTCGCCCGTGACGGTGACGAACGTGCCGTGCGTGAGCTCGCTGATCGTGCGGGTGCGCGGCACGAGGATGTCGGATCGCGGGTTCTCGGGATCGGGCTCGCGCAGCACCCCGCCGTTCACGAGCTGCACCGCGCCGCTCTCGTCGCGGAGCACCACGAACTGCACGTAGCGCTGATCGCGCACCTTCTCCACCCATCCGGCGACGCGAACGGGGCCGTCTTCGCGAGCGGCCAGATCCTTGATCAACACACGATCTTGCATCCGGCCAGTCTACCGGCGCGCGCGGGTGCTCTTGGCCGCGGGGCGGGGATGGATCTCGTTATGAAATAACAAGAAATAATGTGACACATTATTTGAAGTTATTGGTTGAAGGTTCTAGCCTCCATGATGTCCCCTCTACGAAAGGAACTCGACCATGCCCCGCATCATCCGCACCGCCGCCGCCCTCGGAGTGCTCGCCATCTCTGCCCTCGGCCTCGGCGCCTGCGCCTCGAATCCGGGAGCTTCGGCCGCCGAGCGCACGGAACCGGGTGCGCAGACGCTCACCGTCGGCACGGGAGCGGGGATCCGCCCCTACACCTTCTACGACGAGAACGATCGGCTCACCGGATACGACATCGAGCTGCTGCGCCTCATCGACGAGAAGCTCGACGACGTCGACTTCGAGTTCCAGGTCACCGATTTCCCCGGACTCTTCCCAGCGCTCGACTCGGGCCGTTTCGATCTCGTCGCCAACAATCTCAGCGCGACCGAGGAACGTCGTGAGAAGTATGACTTCTCCGCCCCGTACATCCAGGCAGTGTTCGGCATCGTGCAGCGGGGCGGCAAGGGTATCGAGGGCCTCACCTCGATCGACCAGCTGGCCGGCAAGCGCACGTACGGCACCCCGGGCCTCAACTACACGAAGATGCTCGAGGCCTACAACGAGGCTCACCCCGACGCGACAATCGATATTGAATACACCGAGCTCGAGCTGCAGCAGCAGTTCCAGGGACTTGCGGCCGGCGCCGTCGACTTCATCTTCTCGGAGCAAGTCGTCTTCTCCGGCTACGGCGCGAGCGCGGGTCTCGACGTGACGTTCACGCCGCTCGACGGCGACTACCTCGTCGACACGTACGGCACCAATCTGTATTCGGCGTTCGCGTTCTCGCGGGCCATCGACCACAGTGCGGTGATCGCCGAGATCGACGGCGCGCTGAATGAGCTGCTGGCAGACGGTACCGCTGCAGAGCTCAGCAAGAAGTTCTTCGACGGACTCGACGTCACGCCGCAGGCCTGATCCGCGCGGGAGCGGGGCCGCGGCCCCGCTCCCGCGATCCGCCCGCACCGACCTGGAACACACATGAACATCATCGATTTCGGCGCGCTCGGCGAATACGTGGTGGCGCTCTTGCCGTACGTGCCGATGACGCTCGCGCTGAGCGTGCTCGCCTCACTGCTCGGCACCGTCATCGGCCTGGTGCTGGCCCTCATCAAGATGGCCCGCGTGCCCGTGCTCAGCCAGTTGGCCGCGGTGCTCGTCTCATACCTGCGCGGCACGCCCATCCTCGTGCAACTGCTGCTGAACGTGAACGCCGTCCCGATCGCGATCCTCTATCTCAACCATGCGTTCGGCACCGAGATCGACGCGATGGGCCTCTCGCCCTTCATCGTCGCCGCGCTCACCTTCGCGCTGCACGAAGCGGCCTACAGCTCCGAAACGATCCGGGCGGCGCTCGGCGCCGTCGACCGCCGTGAGATCGAGGCCGCACAGGCGCTCGGGATGACACCCTGGCAGACGCTCAGGCGAATCACCCTGCCGGTCGCCGCCGTCATCGCGTTCCCCACGCTCGTCAACTACTTCATCGGCATGCTCAAGCAGTCATCGCTCGCCTTCGTGGTCTCGGTGATCGAGGTCACCGCCTACGCGAAGATCCTGGGCGGGCGAGACTTCCGCTTCTTCGAGGCCTACCTCGCGACGGCGATCATCTACTGGGCGCTTACCGTGCTGGTCGAGCAGGCCTCGCGTGTGCTCGAACAGCGCATGGAACGGCCGCGCCCCGCGAGTCCGAGAGAGGCGCGAGAGTCGCAAGAGGCGCGAGAGTCGCAAGAGGCGCCGGAGGCGCAAGAGGTGCGGGCCGCATGATCCGCATCGAAGACATCGTGAAGTCGTACGGCACCCGCCGGATCCTCGACGGGCTCACGATCGAGTTCGCCGCGGGCCAGGTCACTGCGATCGTCGGCAGCTCGGGAGCCGGCAAGTCGACCCTGCTGCGCTCGATCGACTTCCTCGACCGCCCCGACAGCGGCCGCATCGTGATCGGCGACCTGACGGTCGACGCCCGCACGGCGAAGCAGCCGGAGGTGCTGGAGCTGCGGCGCCGCACCGCCATGGTGTTCCAGCAGTTTCAGCTGTTCTCGCGCAAGACTGCGCTCGAGAACGTCGCCGAGGGGCTGCGCGTGGTGAGGGGGTTCGAACGGCGCGATGCCGAACGCGAGGCCAGGCAGCACCTCGCGGCTGTCGGACTCAGCGCCCACGAGCACCAGTACCCCTCGCAGCTCTCGGGCGGCCAGCAGCAGCGCGTCGGCATTGCCCGCGCGCTCGCCATGGAGCCCGATGTGCTGCTGCTCGACGAACCGACCAGCGCCCTCGATCCCGAGCTCGTCGGTGAGGTGCTCGCCACGATCCGAGGCATCGCCGACACCGGTCAGACCATGATCATCGTGTCGCACGAGATGCACTTCGTGCGCCAGGTCGCCGGCCGCATCATTCTGCTCGATCGCGGCCGCATCGTCGACGACGCCGCACCCGAGGCGTTCTTCAGCGCTGAGGCCCAGGGCCGCACGCGGGAATTCCTGCGCGAATACCACCTCGCGCGCGGCACGCCCGACTATCAGATCTGACGTCTCCGTCCCCGATCCGATCTGATCGGGCCGGCACTCATCCAACCCACACCCAATCCGTCAAGGAGCACCCCATGCCGGCCATCCGCCGCCCGAGCCTCGGCTTCATCCACCTCGTCCCGTTCGATCGCGACCGCCCGGGCGCGGGCCTCGCCGAGGGCATCGAGCTGTTCCGCTACGCCGAGGAGCTCGGCTTCGACAGCGGCTGGGTGCGCACACGCCACCTGCAGCGCGGCCTGCCATCGCCCGCCGTCTTCTTCGGTGCCGTCGCCGAGCGCACCGAGCGGATGCGACTCGGCACCGCCGTGATCCCGGTCGGATACGAGAACCCGTTCCGGCTCGCCGAGGATCTCGCGACTGCCGATCTGATCTCGGGCGGCCGGCTCCTGCCGGGGCTCAGCGTGCACCCGCCGCGCTACGACGACGAGGTGAACGACATCGTGCACGACGTCGGTTGGCGAGACGAGGACTACGGCTACGGCAGGATCGAGCGGTTGCGCAGCCTGCTCGCCGGTACCCCGGTGCGCGAGATTCCCGAGTACACCGGCATCGGCGGCGACTTCGACAGCGAGCGCGTCGAGCCGCACAGCCCCGGTCTCGCCTCGCGGCTCTGGTACGGCGGTGGATCGCTGCGGTCGGCCCGCTGGGCCGGCAGTGCCGGCCTCAACTGGCTGGTCTCGAACATCAGCACGATCGACCTGCCCCAGGGTGCACCGGCCGCGCCCGCGATCGACTTTGCCGGCAATCAGCGGGTGCAGATCGACGCGTTCCGCGCCGCACACCCCGCCGGCACCGGCGCGCGCGTCGCAGTGGCTCGGGTCGCCGTGCCCACTGACGGCGCGACCGCTGAGCAGCAGCGTCGCTACCGCGAGTACGTCGAGCGCCGCACGCCGCGCACCGAGAAGATCCACGGCACGAACACGATTATCGCGACCGACATCTTCGGCACCAGCGAGCAAATCATCGAGCGGATCCGGGGTGATGCGGCGTATCAGGCCGCCGATGACTACCTCTTCGAGCTGCCATTCGAACTCGAATTGGCCGATTGGAAGCACATCCTGCACGAGCTGGCGACCGTGATCGGCCCGGCGCTGGGCTGGGTGCCCGACACGGGTGGAGGCCCCGAGGTGCGGCTCGCCAACCCCGACGAGTACGACGAGGTGGACCGGTTGATCGAGGCCGCGTACCGGCACGATTACGGGCCGAGCGCGCACGAGGATCCTTCGCGGTTCGCCCGTACCCGCGCCGAACGCTACGACGTGTGGGTTGCCCGTGACGGCGCCGAGCTGCTCGGCAGTGTGACGACGCGACGCGCGGGCGGGCCCAGCCTGCACGAGGGCGTGCCCGATGATGAGCTCGATCTGCGGCTGCTCGGCGTCGCCCCTGCGGCCAGGCGCCGCGGCATCGGTACGCGGCTCATGCGGCACGCGCTCGAGCAGGCGGCGCGGCAGGGGTTCACGGCGGTCACGCTGAAGACGCAACCGTACATGGTGGGCGCGCATCGGCTGTACGAGGGGCTCGGGTTCGCCCGGGTGCCCGATCGCGATGGCCTGTGGATCGGCGGACGCAAAGTGCTCGACCTGATCGCCTACCGTGCACCGGTGGGCTCCGCCGTGAGTTCCACCTCGGCCTCTGCAGCAAGCTCCGCCGTGAGTTCCCAGGCGGGGCGAACCTAGAATGGACGTGTGAGCGACAGACAGCTGCATTTGGTGCGCCATGCCGAGGTCGAGAACCCCGACGGCGTGCTCTACGGGCGGCTCCCAGGGTTCGGCATCAGCGAACTGGGCCGCCGGATGGCCGAGTCCGCGGCCCACGAGCTTCGGGGCTCGGATCGCGCGGTGGGCGAGCTGATCGTCTCGCCGCTGCTGCGCGCGGGGCAGTCGGCGGAGCCGATCGCCCAGGCGTTCGGGCTCGAGCCCGTCATCGACGAGCGGCTGATCGAGCCGACCAACGTGTTCGAGGGCCGGCCGAAGAGCGACTTCGCGAAGCCCGGCAACTGGTGGCGGTTCTGGAACCCGTTCCGGCCGAGCTGGGGCGAGCCGTACCGGTGGATCGCGGATCGTGCCCGCGCCGCCATGGACGACGCCTGGGATCGCCGGGCCGAGGGCGACATCGTCATGGTGTCGCACCAGGCCGTGATCTGGGCCGCGCATCGCTCCGTGGCCGGCGAACCGCTCTTCCACAACCCGGCGAAGCGGCGCTGCGAGCTCTCGAGCATCACGAGCTTCGAGCGGCGCAGCGGCCGCTGGGTCGAACTCGACTACCGCACGCCCGCGAGCGACCTGATCGCCGACTCCGTCGACGTGGGGGCCGTGTGAGCGCGGCGCGCGCCCGGCGCCGCCGCGCGGCCGGGCCGCTCATCGCACTCGGTCTCGCGCTCGTGCTGCCGCTCGCGGCCTGCTCGGGCGGCAACGACGACCTGGCGAGCCAGTGGAACGCCGGCGGCGATACCGGGTACATCGAGGGCGACGGCGCCACCACGAGCATCCCGCCCGAGCTCCGCACCGACCCCGTCGACTTCTCGGGCACGACCGAGAGCGGCGGGACCTTCGGTTCGGCCGATACGCTCGGCTCCGTCACCGTCGTGAACTTCTGGTACGCGGGGTGCGCCCCGTGCCGCGCGGAAGCCCCGGACCTCGTCGCGGCCTACGCGGAGTTCGCCCCGCGCGGGGTCGCATTCGTCGGCGTGAACACCCGCGACCAGGTGGCGCAGGCGGCGCAGTTCTCCGAGGAGTTCGGCGTCGAGTACCCCTCGATCATGGACAGCGCGGGCGACCGGTCGGTGCAGCGCGCGTTCGCCGGGCAGATCCCGCTGAACGCGGTGCCGACCACGCTCGTCCTCGACGCCGAGGGCCGCGTCGCGCACCGCGTCCTGGGCCGGCTGGCGGGCGAATCGCAACTCGCGACGCTCGTCGAAGAGACGCTGGCCGAGGGCTGAGGCGCACGGGTGGGCGTTGAGGAGACGATCGCCGACGGGCAGCTGCTCGTCGCCGTGCTGATCGCGCTCGCCGCCGGCCTCGTCTCGTTCCTCTCGCCCTGCGTGCTGCCGTTGATCCCCGGCTACCTCGCCTACGTCGGCGGCGCGGCCGGATCCTCCAACCCCGCGGCGGCCGACCCCGCGCGGGCCTCGCGGCTCGAGCGCCGCCGGCTGGTGCTCGGCGCGCTCCTCTTCGTGCTCGGCTTCACCATCGTATTCCTGCTGGTGAATGTACTGGCCGGCGTGGTCGGGACCTGGCTCTGGGAGCAGCAGGAGGCGATCACGCGCGTGCTCGGCGCCGTCGTGATCCTCATGGGCCTCGTCTTCATCGGCGTGTTCAGTCGGCTGCAGGGTACGCGGCGGCTCAAGCTCAGCCCGCGCGTGGGGCTCGCCGGTGCGCCGCTGCTCGGCATCGTCTTCGCCGTCGGCTGGGCGCCGTGCATGGGGCCGACGCTCGGCGTCGTGCTGACCCTGAGCATGCAGTCGGGCTCGGTGCCCCGGGCGATCGCGCTCGCGATCGCGTACTGCCTCGGCCTCGGGCTGCCCTTCGTGCTCGCGGCCCTCGGCTTCGGCTGGGTCGCGACCGCGACGACATTCTTCAAACGGCATATTCGGGCCGTGAATCTGATCGGCGGGGGGCTGCTGATACTCATCGGCGTGCTCATGGTGACGGGAGTGTGGAGCCAGATGATGAACGCACTGCAGGCGGTGATCGGCGCGTATGCCCCGGTTCTCTGACCCCGGCGGCCGGCCGGCCGACTACGACGACGGTTCGGCGCCCGCGGAGCGGGCCCCCGCGGCCGTCGGCGGAGACCTCGGCCCGCGCGGCTGGCTGCGCTGGTTCTGGCGGCAGGTCACGAGCATGCGGGTCGCGCTGATCCTGCTGCTCATGCTCGCGGTCGCGGCCATCCCCGGCTCCCTGCTCCCGCAGCGCAGCGCCGATCCGAACGGCGTGCTGCAGTACGAGACCGATCACCCCGCGCTCTACCCCGTGCTCAACGCGTTCCCGATCCAGGCGTTCGACGTCTACGGCTCGGTGTGGTTCTCGTCGATCTACCTCTTGCTCTTCGCCTCGCTCATCGGCTGCGTGCTGCCGCGCGTCGCCCACCACTGGAAGGCGCTGCGCAGCGCCCCTCCGCGCACGCCGGCCAGGCTCGCGCGCATGGCGGGCTTCGTCGAGCAGCGCATCTCGAACCCCGAGGCAGACCCGGCCGCACGCGCGGCCTTCGCCGAACGCGCGGTCGCTGAGGCGGCGGTGCTGCTCAAGCGGCAGCGCTATCGCACCGACGTGCAGCGGGTCGACCGGGGCGGCGAGACGGAGGTCTCGGTCTCCGCCGAGCGCGGCTACCTGCGCGAGACCGGCAACCTCGTGTTCCACGCGGCGCTGCTCGGCGTGCTGCTGAGCGTCGCGATCGGCGGACTCTTCAGCTTCAACGGGCAGAAGGTCGTGGTCGAGGGCGAATCGCTGCTGAACCAGCTGATCGACTACGACTCCGCCACCTGGGGGCGATCCTTCGACAGCACGAAGCTCGAGCCCTACCGCATGCGCCTCGACAGCCTCGAGGTCGACTACGTCACGCCCGAGGAGGGCAACGCCAAGGCCACCGGGCAGGTGCGCCAGTACCGGGCGAACGTCACGCTGATCGACGCCGACGGCGGCGCGGCCGACGGCGCCGACCAGGGGCAGCACGACGTGATCCGCGTCAATCATCCGCTGCGCGTGCACGGCTCGCCCATCTACCTCGTCGCGAACGGCTACGCGCCGACGATCACCGTGCGCGATGCTGCCGGCGAGGTCGTGCTGAGCGAGTCGGTGCCGTTCATCCCGCAGAACAACGCGACCATGGAATCGCTCGGCGTGGTGAAGGTGCCCTACGGTCTCACCCGCGACGGCGAGCGCACCCAGCTCGGCCTGCAGGGCTTCTTCTACCCGACCAAGTTCGAGCTCTCGTCCGGCGCCTGGAGCTCGAGCTACCCCGACCTCGTGAACCCCTGGCTCACGCTCGACGTGTTCGTCGGCGACCTCGGCATCGACTCGGGGATTCCGCAGTCGGTGTACGCGCTCGACACGAGCGACATGACGAAGCTCACGGGCCGCGGCACCGACGGCGGCGTCGACTCGCTCCGGCTCACGATCGGCGACACGGTCGATCTGCCCGACGGCATGGGCACCGTGTCGCTCGACGCCGTGCCGCGCTACGCGAGCTTCGACGTGATGCGCAACCCTGCGCAGGAGTGGGTGCTGATCTCGGCGCTGCTCGCGGTGGCCGGGCTGCTCACCTCGCTGGTCGTGCCGCGCCGGCGCATGTGGGTGAAGGCGATCGTCGTGCCCGACGGCGTCGTGCTGCAGTATGCGGCGCTGGCACGCGGCGACGACCCGACGCTCGAGCGCGCCGTCGAGCAGCTGCGCACCGAGCACCGCGAGGTGCTCTAAGCGCTGTCGCCCGCCGATCAGCGGCCCACGGCCTCCTTGCCGCCGAGGCGCTGCGCGATCGCGATCGGCACGATCGACACGACGATCATCACCACGGCGACCACCGCGACGACCGGGGCCTGCGCGGGGCGGAACATGTTGTTCATGATGAAGATCGGCAGTGTCGTCACGTCGGAGCCCGCTGTGAACGTCGTCACGATGATCTCGTCGAACGAGAGCGCGAAGGCCAGCAGGCCGCCGGCGAGCAGCGCGGAGCGCAGCTGCGGGAACGTGACGAGGCGGAACGTGGTCCACACGCCGGCACCGAGATCCGACGACGCCTCTTCGAGGTTCGTGCCCATGCGCCGCAGCCGCGCGATCACGTTGTTGAAAACGGTGACGATGCAGAACGTGGCGTGCGCGATGGCGAGGGTCCAGATCGAGAGCGGCACGCCCATGATGGTGCGGAAGAAGTTGTTGAGCGCGATACCGGTGATGATGCCGGGCAGCGCGATCGGCAGGATGACGAGCAGGTTCACCGTCTCGCGGCCGAAGAAGCTGAAGCGCTGCAGCGCGAAGGAGACGAGCGTGCCGAGTAGCAGCGCCATGGCGGTCGCGATGATCGCGACCAGCACGCTCGTGCCCACGGCGTCGAGCGCGCCCTCGCTGCGGAATGCGCGCCCCCACCATTCCAGCGTGAAGCCGGGCGGTGGCCAGCTGAGCGAGGTCGAGGTCGAGAACGAGTTGAGCACCACCACGAGGAGCGGCAGGTACACGACGACGAGGATCACGGCCGAGACGGTGCTCAGCGTGACGCGCGCGGCGTTCGAGAGTCGCATGGTTCGCTCCTAGCTCTACAGGTTGTTCAGGGCCCCCGTGCGGCGCACGAGGAACAGGTAGGCGAAGATGATGAGGATCGGGATGAACGCGATCGTTGCGGCGAGCGGCAGGTTGTTCGCGGCGCCCACGTTCGTGTAGACGAGGTTTCCGAGCATCTGGTTCGTGCCGCCCACGATGTTGACCGTGATGTAGTCGCCGAGCGAGAGCGAGAAGCTGAAGATTGTGCCCGCGATGATGGCGGGCAGCGCGAGGGGCAGCACGACGAGGCCGATGGTGCGCAGGCTCTTCGCGCCGAGGTCGCTCGATGCCTCGAGCAGCGAGTCGGGCACGCGCTCGAGCCCGGCCTGGATCGGCAGGATCACGTAGGGCAGCCAGAGGTAGGCGAGCGTGATGACCGTGGCGGCGTAGCCGTAGCCGGGGCTGCCGCCGCCGACGGGGGTGAGCAGCCAGGAGAGCAGGCCGTCGTCGGCCAGCACCGACCGCCAGGCGTAGGCCTTGACGAGGTACGACGCCCAGAGGGGGAGGAGGACGAGGATGAGCATGATCGCCTTGACGCGCGGCGTCGCAACCTTTGTCATGAAGAACGCGATGGGCAGCGCGAGCGCCACGTCGATGAGGGTGACGAGCACGGCGATGCTGAGGGTGCGCAGCGTCACGGCGCGGTAGAGCGCACCGGTGGCGACCTCGATGACGTTGTCGAAGGTGAACTCGGTGCGGATCTCGCCCGTGAAGCTGTCGGTCTGCCAGAAGGCGGTGACGAGCAGCAGCACGAGCGCCACGATGTAGACGACGCCGAGCCAGAACATCGGCGCGGTCAGCAGCATGGTCAGGCGCACCCGGGGGTGCGCGTACAGGAACGACGAGGCGCGTCGGCCGAAGCCGGTCGGCGTGGCCGCCACGGGAGCGGTGCTCATGTTCGGGATCCTCTCGAGATGGTGGGGGCGGGGTCATCCCCGCCGGGGCGGGTGCCCGATCCGTTCGCGTTGGTGGCGAGCGAATCGGGCACCCCCGACGCGGGCACTCAGCCGCGGATCTCCTGCCAGGCCTTCGTCCAGGCCGAGTAGTCGACGCACTGCACGTCGGTGCGTCCGTCGAGGCACTCGGCGATCGGCGTGGTCCAGTACCAGATCTGCTCGGCGTACGCGGCGTCACCGGCGTGGTAGTCCTCGCAGTCCGTGCGGAACTCGCACGCCGCGGCGCTCGAGGGCGCCTCGCCGAAGTAGCCGGTGGCCGTCGCGTTCGCCTCGGGGCTCGCGATGTAGTCGAGCCACGCGTAGGCGCAGTTCGGGTTCTTCGCCTTTGCGGCGATCATCCACGTGTCGCTCCAACCGGTCGCACCCTCGTCGGGCAGCACGGCGCTGACGTTCGCGCCCTCGCCCTCGAGCACGCCCTGGATCACCTGCCAGCTCGTGCTGGCGACCGTGTCGCCTGACTGGAACGCCTGCACCAGCTTCAGGTAGTCGCTCCAGTACTCGCCGACGTACTTGCGCTGCTCCTTCAGCAGGTCGACCGCCGCGTCGAACTGGGTCTGATCGAGCGAGTACGGGTTCTTGATGCCGAGCTCGGGCTGGTGGGCCATGAGATAGACGGCGGCGTCCGCGATGTAGATCGGCGAATCGTACGCGCTGATCTTGCCCGCGTGCTCGCTCGCCTTGTCGAACACGACGTCCCACGAGGTCGGCGCGTCGGTGATCACATCGGTGTTGACCTGCAGCAGGTTGGCGCCGTAGCCGTGGGGCACACCGTACGACTGGCCATCGACGGTGTTCCAGTCGCGGTTCTTCAGGAAGTCGAAGATGCCGGCATAGTTCTTCAGCAGGTCGGTGTTGACGGGCTGCACGGTGCCGGCCGCCACGAGGCGCAGCGAGGCGTCGCCAGAAGCCGAGACGACGTCGTAGTCGCCGGTCTTCATCAGATTGAACGCCTCGTCCGAGGTGCCGAACACCTTGGCGTTCACGGTGCAGCCGGTCTGCTCCTCGAACGGGGTCACCCAGTCGACGGTGGGATCGTTCGAGCCGTCTTCGACGTACCCCGGCCAGGCGAGGATGTTGACCTGGCCCTCGGTCTCGCCGAGCTCGGTCATCATGTCGGAACCGCCGCCGGATGACGAGCTGCTGCCGCAGCCCGAGAGAGCGAGGCTCAGCGTCGCGGCGGCAGCGATCGCGAAGGTCGCCCCCCGCTTCGTCGATGTGCGCATCATATGTGTTCTCCTGTTGTTTCTTTCGGCCGACGCCTTCGTCGGCGCCGGAGTCGGGTGGGGAAGGGGCTGGTGGGGATGGGGCTGGTGGGGGCCGAGGTCTCGCTCGCGGATCACTCGGCGGTCGAGAGCGAGACCACGTCGTCGTCGCGCCAGCGCACCCAGACCTCGTCGCCGCGCTGTTCGTCCGCGCCGTGGTCGCTGGTGTTCTGCTCGAGTGCGCTGATGCGGTGGCCGTTCACGAGATCGATGACGATGCGGGTCGAGCCGCCGAGGTAGATCGTCTCGGCCACGGTTCCGGCGGCGCCGCGCGTGCCATCCGCGGCACCGGCTCCCTCGGAGCCGAGGGGGGCCACCAGCAGGCGCTCCGGGCGGATGGAGTGCTCGCCCGGTCGGCCGAGCAGCTCGCGGGACTGGGCGTCGTCGAAGAGGTTGGTCGTGCCGACGAAGTCGGCGACGAAGCGCGAGGCCGGCCGGTCGTAGAGCTCCGCCGGGGTGCCGAGCTGTTCGATGCGGCCCTGGTTGAACACGGCGATGCGGTCGGAGAGCGTGAGCGCCTCCTCCTGGTCGTGCGTGACGAAGATGAAGGTGATGCCGAGCTCGCGTTGCAGCTGCTTCAGCTCGACCTGCATCTGCTCGCGCAGCTTGAGGTCGAGGGCGCCGAGCGGCTCGTCGAGCAGCAGGGCCTTCGGCTCGACCACGATGGCGCGGGCGAGGGCGACGCGCTGCCGCTGGCCGCCGGAGAGCTGCGAGGGCATGCGATCGCCGAGGTGGTCGAGGCGCACGCTTTCGAGCGCCTTCAGCGCCCGCGCGCGGCGCTCGGCCTTCGGCACGCCGCGCACCCGCAGCCCGTAGGCGACGTTGTCGCGCACGGTCATGTGCGGGAACAGCGCGTAGTCCTGGAACACCGTGTTGACGTCGCGGTCGAAGGGGGCCTTCTTCGTCACGTCCTCTCCGAACAGCTCGACGGTGCCGGCGTTCGGCTGCTCGAACCCGGCGATGAGCCGCAGCACCGTGGTCTTGCCCGAGCCCGACGGCCCGAGCATGGAGAAGAACTCGCCCGGGGCGATCTCGAGGTCCAGGCGGTCGACCGCCGTGAGCGTTCCGAACTCCCGGGTGAGGCCCGTAAGCCGGATGGCGGGATGCGTTCCAGGCATGGTGCTCCTTTGCATGTGGATGAAATCAATCATATGGTTCCATATGTCTAAAGCAAGCCAATGATGTTACGGTTGAGCAACGCTTCCGATGGCCGGAGGGAAAGGCGGCGCATGACCCCGCAGGCGCAGAGCTCGCAGAGCACGTCGAGTCGCATGCGCATGGCCGCGTTCGCACCCATCGGCGACGAGGGGCGCACGGAGGCGGTCGAGGCCCGTCTCGTCCGCGCGATCTCGACCGGCGCCCTGATCGAGGGCGAGCGGCTGCCGAGCGAGGCCGAACTCGCGCAACTGCTCGGCGTCGCCGTCGTCACCGTGCGCGAGGCGTTGGACCGCCTGCGCAGCCGCGGGCTCATCGAAACCCGGCGCGGTCGCAGCGGCGGCAGCTACGTGCGCTCGAGCGAGGGCGCCGTCGACGAGATCAACGCTCGGGCGCTCATGCGCACGCCCAGGCTCGCTCTGGCCGATCTCGGCGTGCTCTACAGCGTCATCTCGAGCGCGTGCGCCGAGTACGCCTGCCGCCGTGCGACTGCCGAGGAGCTCGAGATCGTGCAGCACGTCCTCATCGAGGCGCGCGAGCTGCCCGCGGGCGCCTGGCGGCGCAGGGTCACCGACATGCAGCTCGAACTCGCGGCGCTCAGCCAGTCGGTGCGTCTCACCTCGGAGCATGTGCGGGTGCAGACGGAGTTCACCCCGTTCCTCGCGCTGCAGGATGCGGACATCGACCAGCGCCACGCGGCGCACGACGCGCTGCTCGCGCAGGTCGAGGCGATCGCGGCGGGGGACGCGGTGGCCGCGCATGGGATCGTGCAGGCGAGCGTCCGTGCTGCCGTGAGCTGGCTCGAGGCGTTCCGCGCAGACTTGCTCGCGGTGGGGGAGGGCGGCGACATCGCGCCGGTGCTCGCCCGGCGCGGCGGAGGTGGTATCGGGGTCGATCGGAACACCCCGGCGGAACGACAAGGAGGTGTGCGTTGAACGCTGAGAGTGGAGCCGGATCCGGCACCGGGATCGAACGCAATGCGGCGGCCGCCGAGCGGCTGATCGCACGGGTGGATGAGTTCTTCGACGGGGTGTTTGCGCCGCTCGAGGCCTGGGCGCCGAAGCTGTGCGAGCAGCTGCGCGCAAGCCTGGCCGAGGGCCCGCTCACGGGCGCTGCGATCGTGGCGCTCACGGAGGACGAGTCCCACCGCATCCTCGAGACCACGGAGCGGCCGCTCTACGGCGCGGGATTCTGCGCCGCGGGCGAGATGGTGAGCGAGGGCAATCCGTTGGCCTGGTGGCAGGGCCCCGAGCGCTCGCTGCTCGCCTCATCCACTTTCGGCCCCGGCCAGGCCGCGGTCGACCTGCAGCGGCTCGAATGGTACCGAGTGCCGGCCGAAACCGGCGAGCGCCACATCGCCGGGCCCTTCGTCGACTACCTCTGCTCGAACGAGATCACGCTCACCTCGACGCTCCCGATCCTGCTCGACGGCGAGTTCTCGGGCGTCGTCTGCGCCGACGTGCTGGTCGCCTCGCTCGAGGAGCTGCTGCTGCCCGAGATATCGAGGTTTGGCGAGGCATCGCTCGTGAACGGCAGCGGCCGGGTGATCGTCTCGACCGCGCCCGGGCTCGAGACGGGCGACCGCCTGCCCGCGGCGGCCGGCGGGGCCGCGCCCGAGGGCCACGCGGTGTCGGTGCGCTCGACCCGGTACCCCTTCGCGCTCGTGCTCTCTGCCGCGTGAGGTCGAACGTCGGGCGCGCCGCCGCTCGGCCCCGCTCCTCTGCCAGGCCGGTTCCCAGCGATTCGGAGCCGGATGCGAGTAGGCTGAATAGCCGTGCTGGAAACCCTTGAGCAATACTCAGCGATCGCACTCTACTCGGCCATGGCCGTCTACGCGATGGCGTTCGTGTTCTACTCGATCGATCTCGCGAATCGCAGCGGCGACAACGCGCCGGTCGCGGTCGACGGCAGCCGCGCGGCGCCGCGCAGCCGCTCGTTGCGCATCGGCTTCTCGCTCACGGTCCTCGGGTTCTTCCTGCACCTCGCCGCGACGATCATGCGCGGCATCGGCGCCGGTCGCCTGCCCTTCGCGAACATGTACGAGTTCGCGCTCACCGCGACGCTCGCCATCGTGCTCATCTTCCTGCTCGTGCAGTTCGTCATCGACCTGCGCTTCCTCGGGGCGCTCATCACCGGCATGGCCGTGCTGTTCCTCGGCATCGCGAAGCTGAACTTCTACGTCGCCATCGTGCCGCTGCCGCCCGCGCTCGACTCGTACTGGCTCGTGATCCACATCCTCGTCGCGGTGCTCGCGGTCGGCATCCTCACGCTCTCGTTCGGCCTCTCGGTGCTGCAGCTGCTGCAGACGCGGCGCGAACGCCGGATCGCGGCGGGCGAACCCGGCGGCCTCCGCGCGCTCGCCGGCATGCCCGACGCGGTGCGGCTCGAGGATCTCGCGTACCGCCTCGCGATCGTTGGCTTCGTGTTCTGGAGCTTCACGCTCATCGCCGGCTCGATCTGGGCCGAGCGGGCGTGGAGCCGCTACTGGGGGTGGGACACCAAGGAGGTGTGGACCTTCGTCATCTGGGTGCTCTACGCGGGCTACATCCACGCGCGCGCGACGCGCGGGTGGCGCGGCACGCGCTCGGCCTGGCTCTCGATCGTCGCCTACGCCGCGGTGCTCTTTAACTTCACGATCGTGAACGTGTTCTTCAAGGGCCTGCACGCCTACTCCGGGCTCTAACCCGCTTCGTGCGCCCCGGTGTGCTCGCGGGCGCAGCGCCTGGCCGGCCCGTCGGCGCGCAGCTCGGGCGCGGAGCTGTTGAAGCGGTGGAGTGCGTCGCGCAGGGTGGCGAGCTGCTGGGGGCTCCAGCCGTCGAAGCGCTCCTGGTAGGCGATCGCGTTCCGGGCGCGCAGGTCGGTGAGCAGCGCCTCGGCCCGGGGGCTCGGGGTCAGCAGGTTGACGCGCCGGTCCTCCTCGGCGGGCGTCGCCTCGATGAGCCCGAGGTCGCGCAGGCGCGACACCTGGCGGCTCACGACCGCCTTGTCCATGTCGAGCATCTGCACGAGGCCCGTGGCCGTCACCGGCCCCTTGCGCACGATCGTCTGCAGCACGATCATCCCGATGCCGCGCAGGTCGGGGTGCACCTCTTCGGCGTAGTTGCTCCAGCGGGTGCGCGCGAATGCGAACACCTCGGAAAACTCGGTGATGATCTGCGAGATCACCTCGTCGTCGTGCACGGGCATACTCCGAGCCTAAGCGACGCCGCCCGGCCCACGATCCGCGCGTGACGCGGCCGGCTCGCCGGGGTGGTTGTCGGGCAGCAGGATCGGCCCGGTGGTGTCGATCAGCACGCGCTCGCGCGCGGCCTCGGAGGGATCATTCTCCATCCGGTCGCGCAGCTCCGCGATGCGCTCGGCATTGCTCTTCGTGCTCAGCGGCAGGTTCGGCAGCAGGGCGATCGCGATGAGCGCCACGAGGGCGACCGGCGTCGCGGCGAGGAAGATGTTGCCGATCGCGTGGCCGTAGGCGGACTCGACGACCTCGCGGATCGGCGCCGACAGCTCGGCGATCTTGGGCAGCCTCCCGCCCCCGAGCGCCGCGGCCCCGGCGAGTTCGCTCGGCGGGAGCTTCGTGAGGCCGTCCTTCACGTAGTCGGCCACCTGGGTCGCGAGGATCGCGCCCATCACCGAGATGCCGGCCGTGCCGCCGATCGTGCGGAAGAAGGTGACGCCGGAGCTCGAGGCGCCCATCTCGGTCGGGGCGACCGTGTTCTGCACGACGAGCACGAGGTTCTGCATGGTCATGCCGACGCCCGCGCCGAGGATCGCCATCGAGACGCCCACGTACCAGTAGTTCGTGTCGTAGCGCAGCTGTCCCATCATGAAGAGGCCGGCCAGGAGCGCGAGGGCGCCCGCCACCATGTAGCGCTTCCACTTGCCCGTGCGGGTGATGATCTGCCCGATGACGGTCGAGGAGATGAGCACGCCCGCCATCATGGGCAGGGTGAGCAGGCTCGACTCGATGACCGAGCGGCCGCGCGCGAGCTGCATGTACTGGCCGAGGAACACCGCGGTGCCCATCATGGCGAGGCCGACCGCGATGCTCGCGATGGACGCGAGCGTGAACGTGCGGTTGTTGAAGAGGGTCATGGGGAGCAGCGGCTCCTCGACGCGCAGCTCGACGAAGACCGCGATCACGAGCACGACAATGCCGCCGCCGACCATCGCGGCCGTCTGCCACGACCACCAGTCGAAGTTGCTGCCCGCGAGGGTGACCCAGATGAGCAGGCTCGAGAAGCCGAGCGAGATGAGCGCCGTGCCCCAGTAGTCGATCTTGATCTTGCGCTTGATCGTGGGGAGGTGGAGCGTGCGCTGCAGCATGAAGATGGCGACGAGGGCGAACGGCGCGGCCACGTAGAAGTTCCAGCGCCAGCCGATCGTGTCGGTGAAGAAGCCGCCGATGAGCGGGCCGCCGACCATCGCGACGGCCATGATGGCGCCGAGAATGCCCATGTACTTGCCGCGCTCGAGCGGGCTCACGATCTCGGCGAGCACGATCTGTCCGAGCGCCCCGAGCCCGCCGGCGCCGACGCCCTGGAACACGCGGCAGACGATCAGCCAGGTCGGGTCGGGCGCGAAGCCGGCCGCCGCGGACGAGAGGATGAAGACGATCAGCGCGATCTGCAGCAGCGCCTTCTTGCTCGTGAGGTCGGCGAGCTTGCCCCAGA
>JAGQTL010000083.1 GCA_020439035.1 Leucobacter sp.
CGCTGCGGCTTCGCCGGCTCGCAGGCGGCGTACGAGGCCGCGTACGCGCGGCTGTGGGAGGCGATGGACTGGCTCGAGCAGCGGCTCTCAACCCGACGCTTCCTCATGGGCCCCACGATCACCGAGGCGGACGTGCGGCTCTTCACCACGCTCGTGCGCTTCGACCCGGTCTACCACGGCCATTTCAAGGCGAACCGCAACAAGCTCGACGAGATGGAGCACCTCTGGGCGTACGCGCGCGAACTCTTCCAGACGCCCGGCTTCGGCGACACGGTCGACTTCGTGCAGATCAAGCGGCACTACTACGTGACGCACGAGGACATCAATCCCACCCGCATCGTGCCGGTCGGCCCGGCGCTCGAGGGCTGGCTCGAGCCGCACGGCCGGGAGCGCCTCGGGGGCTCGCCGTTCGGCGAGGGCACCGCGCCCGGGCCGGTGGCCGAGGGCGAGCGGATCGCCGCCGGCCACAACCCCCTGTACGCTGAATAGTCGTGGCGGGTCGCGCACGTGCGGGTGCGGCGCCGACGGACGAGGGAACGGAGAGCGGGGCGGCTATGAGTCAGCGCGGGCTGATGAAGGTATTCGTGGGGCTCGCGGTCGTCTGTGTTGTGGGGCTCGGCTTCGCCAGCTTCGGCGCGTCGGACGCGGTCGGAGGGCCGGTGAGCGGCCAGGGCGCGGAGACGGCGGCCGCGGAGTTCGAGACGCCCGCGTCGGAGGTCGAGGATGACCTTGGATCCGACAGCGAGATCGACGGCGATGAGGCCAACAGCGACAGCGAGGGCGGCAGCGAGAGCGGTGCCGCGGCGGATGCCGGATCCGCAATCGACGCCGAGGACGGCATCGTCACGACCGCGGCCCTGATCTCCGTGACCGACGGCGACACGATCAAGACGACCGCCGGCAATGTGCGCGTGATCGGGATCGACACGCCCGAGCGCGGCGAGTGCGGCTACAAGGCGGCCGCCAAGACGATCAAGGCGCTCGTGCGCAAGGGCGACTCCGTGCGGCTCATCCTGCCGAATGCGCAGAACGACACCGACCACTACGGCCGCCTGCTGCGCTACGTCGAAACCACCTCGGGCGTCGACATCGGCCTCGAGCAGCTCACGACCGGCAACGCGGTCGCGCGCTACGACTCGCGGGACGGCTACCCGGCGCACCCGCGCGAGGCCGCGTACCACCAGGCCACCATCGCGAAGCTCACGTCGAGCGGCTCGGTCATCACCACACGGTGCAAGGCTTCGGGCGCCGGGTCGAGCGCGAGCGGCAGTTCGAACTCCGGGGCAGCGATTAGCTCGGGCTCGGGATCTAGCTCGGGCTCGGGCGGCAACTGGTGGCTCGCGTACTCCTCGTGCACGCAGCTGAAGAAGAACACCGTGGGCGATCCGATCGGTCCGTTCAACCGCGACAAGGCCGCCGAGGCGAAGATCTACGACTGGTTCGCCAACGGCACCGGCAACCACGGCGACGGCGACGACGACGGGCTCGCCTGCGAGTAGGGGTGCCGGGGCCGGCACGACCGCCCGGACTACCCGATCTCGACCGAGTACTCGCGTAGACGCAGGTCGACCGTCAGAAGCGTCAGGTGCTCAACCTTCGCCTGAGCGACGAGCATGCGATCGAACGGGTCGCGATGATGCCAGGGGAGATGCCGCAGGGCTTCTGCGTGGGGTGCGTCGAACGCCAGCAGCTCGAAGCCGCTGAGCGTCACAGCATCGACGATGCCGTCCGGTGCCTCGAGCTTGCCGAGGGAGGACTTGATCGCGATCTCCGCAATCGAGACGCTCGAGACCACGACCCGGTTGTCACCCCGTGCGATGAGCTCTCGATGGCGCGCACTCAGCCGCTCATCGTCGGCCAGCCACCAGAGCAGCACGTGCGTATCGAGCAGCAGCCTCACGCCGTTTCCCCGCGCTCTTCCGTTTCCCCGCGCTCTTCCGTTTCCCCGCGCCCTTCCGCTTCCCCGTACCACTCCGAGGCATCCGTCTCGTCGAATGCGTCGAAACGCTCACTCAGGCGCACTCGACCCCGCCAGGCACCAGGCACCCGATCCGGTGCCGGTTCCCACTTCACCAGGCGCACCGCCGGGGTGCCCGCGCGGGCGATGACGACCTCGTCGCCGTTGAGCACGCGCTCGATCAACTTCGAAAGCTGCGTCTTGGCTTCGTAGACATTGACCTGATGAACAGACATATCAGCAGTTTGACCAACTTGGTCAAGTTGGTCAAGTAGATTGAGTTGATTCATGTTCCGTATCGCCCGACCTCCTTCGCGTTTCGGCTTGCACCCAGCATGCACCCCACCACCGACATTCGGCGCCCGTGGACCTTCGCACGCCCCCGGGGGCGAGCGGTACGCTGAAACGATGGCGATCCTGATCGACCCGCCCGCGTGGCCGGCGCACGGCACGCTGTGGAGCCATCTCGTCTCGGACGCCGACTACGACGAGCTGCATGCCTTCGCCGCGCGCCTCGGCATTCCGCGCCGCGGCTTCGATCTCGACCACTACGACGTGCCCGCCGCGCGGTACGAGGAGGCGCTCGCGCACGGGGCGCTGCCGGTCGGGGCGAAAGACGTCGTGCACCGGCTGCGCGACGCGGGGCTGCGGGTGCGGCAGGCCGAGCGCGAGGCCGTCACGCCGGTGCGACGGCGGCAGTACCTGGTCGCGGAGTGGGCGGGGCTCGGCGAAGCGCTGGGTGCGGGCGGTGCGGGCGGTGCGATAGTGGATCGCGACGCCGGATCCACCCGAGCCGCCGAGGCCTGGCAGCGACTCGGCAGCGAGCTTATCGGCCGCTGGAACGAGCCGCACCGCAGCTATCACGACGAACGGCACCTCGAGGATGTGCTGCTCGCGCTCGATCAGCTCTCCGTGCGCGGCGAGCGGGTCTCCCCCGCGACCCTACTCGCCGCGTGGTTCCACGACGCCGTGTACACCGGCGCAGCGGGCGCCGACGAGCTCGACTCGGCGCGGCTCGCTCACGCGGCGCTCAGCGGGCTCGGGCTCGAGGCCGGGCTCACCGGCCAGGTGAGCGAACTCATCGTCGCGACCACACCCGCGGGGGTCGGCGGGGGTGCTGCCGACGGGGTGGCTGCCAACGATGAATCTCGCGGGGCGGCGGGATCCACAAGCGAAACCCGGATCATCCGCGCCGCAAGCCACCTGCTCGACGCGGACCTCTCCATCTTCGCGGCCGGCCCGCACCGCTACGCGGAGTACACGGCGGCCGTGCGGACGGAGTATGCGCACGTGGCCGATGCCGATTTTGCTGCGGGGCGGGCGCGGATCCTGGATGCGTACGTGTCGCGGCCGGCGATCTACGCGACGGCGACCGCGCAGCAGTTGTGGGAGGATCGCGCCCGGGCGAACCTGGCACGGGAGATCGGCGAGCTGCGCAGGTGACCGCCCGGTCGGCTCTGCGGCGTTTCAGCCCCGGCCGGTGAAGCGATCCATCGACGAGTACACGTGGAAGACGCGATCCGCGATCGCATCCCAGGCGCGGGTGGGCAGCACGCCCCGGAGCGCCATGGCGAGTTTGACCGTCCAGGGCTTCGACACGATCGGTTTGCCGGCGAGCATGCCGTGCCATGCCGCCCGCACGGCCTGGGAGGGGCGCATGATCGGGGTAAGCAGCGGCCCGCGGGCGCCGGCGAACATGCCGGTCGAGATGTAGCTCGGGCAGAAGGTCGTGACGGCGATGTGGCGGTGGCCTTCGCGGGCGAGCTCGAGGCGCAGCGATTCGCTCCAGCCGATCATCGCCCACTTCGATGCCGCATAGACGCTCATGCGCGGGTTCGCGAGGGTGCCGGCGGCCGAGGCAATGTTGAGAATGCGTTTGGGGCGGGTCGGATCGGCCATCATCGCAGGCAGCAGTTCGCGGGTCAGCCACATCGGGGCGAGCGCGTTCACGCGCATCGTCGCCTCGATATCGCGCTCGGGGTCGTGCTCCCAGAACAGCGCGCCGCGCACGATGCCGGCGTTGTTG
>JAGQTL010000084.1 GCA_020439035.1 Leucobacter sp.
CGTACATGGTGCGGCCGCGCATCGAGCCGTCGAAGAGCGGCATGAGCTCGGCCTTCATCTCGGCGGGAGCGCGCCAGTTGTTGGTGGGGCCGGCATCCGCCTCGTTCTCCGAGCAGATGAACGTGCGATCCTCCACACGTGCGACATCGCCGGGGTGCGAACGTGCGAGGAAGCTCCCCGGGCGCAGATCCTTGTTCAGGCGGATCAGGCTGCCGGCGGCAACCATTTCATCGGTGATCCGGTTCCACTCCTCCTGCGATCCGTCGCACCAGACCACCGCTTCGGGTTTGGTGAGTTCGGCAACCTCGGTCACCCACGCGACGACCTCCGGGTTGCCGGTGGTCGCGCCCGCGGAAACGTGATCCGCAATCGAAGCCGCGCTGTCAAGAACCGAGGTGCTGCCCATACCGTTCGTTCCTTAGAGTCGAGTCGAGTGCCGTCAAATTTCGGCACTACATCTATTCTGAGTGAATATTGAAGGATAGATTGACCGATCAGGTGTGTAAAGAATAGCAATTCTTGACGTATAGTCAAAAGATGGCTCCTGAATCCTTCTTCTCTCCCGGCGGGGATGGCGGCGCAATCGACCGGCTGCTGCTCGGCAAGCGGATCCGGCATTTCCGCAACCGCGCCGGCTTCACCCTCGACGCGCTCGGCGAACGCGTCGGCGTGGTCGGCAGCCAGCTCTCGCTGATCGAGAACGGCCGCCGCGAACCCCGCCTCTCGCTGCTGCAGGCGATCGCGCGAGAGCTCGGCGTCGACACGGCAGATCTGCTGAGCGCCGAGGCCCCGGATCGGCGGAGCGCCCTCGAGATCGAGCTCGAGCGCGCGCAGGGTTCGCCGCTCTACCAGCAGCTGCACCTGCCGTACGTGCGCGCGCCACGGGCGCTCAACGACGAGGCGCTCGAAGCGATCGTCGGGCTCCATCGGGAGCTCGCGCGCCGCAGCCGGGCCGCCGCCGCCACTCCCGAGGAGGCGCGCCGCGCCAACACCGAGATCCGCCTGCAGATGCGGCAGCGCGACAACTACCTGCCCGAGATCGAGCGGGCGGCCGAGGAGCTGATGGAGAAGATCGGCCATCGCGCCGGCGCGGTTACCCACCGCCAGGTCGCGGTACTCGCCGAGATGCTGGGGTTCACGCTGCTCTTCGTCGACGACCTGCCCTCGAACACGCGCAGCATCACCGACGTCGAGAACGGACGGATCTACCTGCCCCCGGCCTCGATCCCGGGCGGCCACGGCCTGCGCTCGCTCGCGCTGCAGGCGATGGCGCACCGCGTGCTCGGCCACGATCGGCCGACGAGCTACGCCGAGTTCCTGCAGCAGCGATTGCAGATCAACTACTTCGCCTCCGCCTGCCTGCTGCCCGAATCCCGCGCGGCCGCATTCCTGCAGCAGGCGAAGCAGGATCGGAATCTCGCGATCGAGGATCTGCGCGACGCCTTCGGCGTCACGCACGAGGCGGCCGCGCACCGCTTCACCAACCTCGCGACCCGGCACCTCGACCTGCGCGTGCACTTCTACCGCACCGATGCGGCGGGGGCGCTGCTGCGCGGTTACGAGAACGACGGAATGCCCTATCCGACCGACCCGAGCGGCTCGATCGAGGGCCAGCCGCTCTGCCGCAAGTGGGCGGGGCGGACGGCGTTCGAGCGCACCAACCGCACAAGCGAGTACTACCAGTACACCGACACGCCGGCGGGCACCTACTG
Source organism: Leucobacter sp. (assembly GCA_020439035.1). Classification (GTDB taxonomy): domain Bacteria; phylum Actinomycetota; class Actinomycetes; order Actinomycetales; family Microbacteriaceae; genus Leucobacter. The sequence goes on from JAGQTL010000084.1 coordinate 1,713, forward strand.
GGCGAGCGTGCAGACGGGGGATGCCGAACAGGGCACGTTCGCCCTCACCTGTGGGGTCGCCTTCGACGACGCGAAGTGGTTCCGGGGCCGGGACACCCAGGCGCGCACGGTCTCGACCTGCCCCGACCCGGCCTGCTGCCGCACGCCGAGCGACGAACTCCTGGACCGCTGGGAGGGTCGCGCCTGGGCGAGTGCGCGCATGCATGCGCACGTGCTCTCGCCGCTGCCGACGGGCAGCTTCCCGGGCGTCGACGACACCGAGATGTACGAGTTCCTGTCGCGGCACGCGGGGTAGACGCGCGGGGCGAGCGGGGCGAGCGCCGGGCCAGCGCGGGGCCAGCGCGGGGCCAACGCGGCGACAGGCGGGCACCCTGCGAAACCCAAGCGATCTGCGAAACCCAAGCCGAAATCCCCGATTCGGGCTTGGATTATGCAGATCCCTGGGGCACGGACGACGCATCAAGAGCGGATCGCCCCCGCACATCCCCGTACACCGCCCACACACCACCCGCAGCCGGATCCCGCACCACCCGCAGCCGGATCCCGTGGCGTCCGCAGCCGGATCCCGCACCGCCCACACATCACCCCCGAACCGCCGGCCGGTTACCATCACCACGCAAGCGATCTGCGAAACCCAAGCCGNNCGAAATCCCCGATTCGGGCTTGGATCGTGCCGATCCCTGGGGTACGGCAGGCGCATCGAGAGCGGATCGCCCCCGCGCACCGCCCCCGCGCACCGCCCGCACACCGCCCGCAGCCGGATCCCGTGGCGCAAAACCCGCCACGGGCGAGGCCGCCGCGTCTATATACTCCCGACTATGGGCCGCATCGTTCGCATGCTCGGGGCCCTCGCGATCGCGGGGCTCACGCTGCTCGGCGCGCCGGCGGCTTCGGCGGCACCGCTCCCGGCGGCACCGCTCCCGGCGGCTCAGCTCCCGGCCGCACCGCTCCCGGCCGACGTCAACGACTTCACGATCGACTCGTTCGACGCCGTGTACCATCTCGGGCGCGACGCGGAGGGGCGCTCCACGCTCACCACCACCGAGCGGATCACGGCGAGGTTTCCGGAGTTCGACCAGAATCGCGGGCTGATCCGCGATCTCGTGCGCACGTACGAAGAGCACGAGACCGACCTCACGGTGCGCTCGGTCACCGACGAGCACGGCACGCCGCGCCCGTACACCACCGATGCGAACGGGGACTTCCTCTCGGTCATCATGGCCGTGCCCGAGGGCCAGTACGTGCACGGCGCGCAGACCTACGTGATCGAGTACACACAGCGCGATGTCACCTTCGCGCCTGTCGACGCGAGCGGGGAGCCGAGCGGCATCGACGAGTTCTACTGGGACGTCAACGGGACCGACTGGTCGCAGCCGTTTGGCCGGGTGAGCGCCCGCGTCGTGCTCGATGACGAGCTCGCCGAAGTCTTCACCGGCGCGGCCGTCTGCTACCGCGGTCGCTTCGGATCGGGCGACCCGTGCCCGCTCTCGATCGACGGAGGCGCGCTCAGCGCGACGGAATACGAGCTCGGCCCGTACGAGAACGTCACGATCGCCCTCGGCTTCCCTCCCGGCACATTCTCCGAGCGGCCGGCGCCGCTGCTCGACCGCGTGCCGTTCCTGCTCTGGGGCGGCTTCGCCGCGCTCGTCGCGGCGATCGGGCACCTCGTGATCCGGCTCGTCACCGGCGCGCGCGGCGCACGAACGCACCGCGCCATCATCGCGCAGTACGAGCCGCCGGAGGGCATCCCGGTCGCCGTCTCCGCGGCCCTCGTGAAGGCCGCCCCGAAGTCTATGACGGCCACGCTCCTCGACCTCGCGGTGCGCAGGAGGATCCGGCTCCTGCGCCATGACGAGAGCGACCAGTACGGGGTGCAGCAGCTCGATCTGACGGGGATCGCGCCGATGGAGCAGACGCTCTGCACGACCCTCTTCAGCACGGCATCGGGCGAGACACTATGGTTCTCGAGCGCGGGAACCCGGGTCGGGGATGCGGCGGTGACACTGCGTGCGCGGGCGAGCAACGAGCTGAAGCGGCTCGGGCTGATAGGCAAACCGCGGGCCGGTTCCCTCTGGCTGAACGCGGGCCTCTTCGCCGCAGCGCTCATCCTGCCCATCCTGCACACGGTGCTCACCGGCAGGTGGGAGCTCATGATCGTGCTGCTCGTCATCGGCATCAACGCAATCGTCTGGCTGCTGCTGCTCACCAGCGGGGTGCTCACCATGCAGCGGCCCCGCACGATGGCGGGTGCGCTGCTGCACGACCACTTGATGGGCCTGCGCGAGTACATCCGCCTCGCCGAAGCCGACCGCATCCGCATGCTGCAGAGTGCGAGCGGCGTCGAGGTCGGGGAGGATCTCATCGTTCGCGTGTACGAACGACTGCTGCCCTACGCGGTCATCTTCGGCCTCGAGAAGGAGTGGCAGGCGGAGCTCGCGAAGTACTACCGGGAGACGACACCCGAGTGGGTTTTCGGATCGACCTCGCACTCGTTCTCGCACGCCCTCCCGCTCACCGGATTCCAGAACTACGTGGCATCACGACCGGTCACGCGCGAGGTGTCCTCCTCCGGATCCGGCTCGGGATCCTCGTTCTCCTCGTTCTCCTCGTCTTCGAGCGGATCGTCGGGCGGCGGATTCTCGGGCGGCGGCGGGGGCGGCGGCGGCGGCCGCGGGATCTGATCCGAGGGCGGAGGCGGCCGTGACAGCCGCGGGATCTGATCCGCTCCCGACCGCACACCGGGCAGCAGCACCGCACACCGAACAGCGCACCCGCGCCAACGCCGAGGGGCCCACCGGCAACGCCGGTGAGCCCCTGAAGTGTTCGGGCGCGCCCTACTTCGGCCGCGAGGCGAATTCCTCGAAGATCGCCCGGGGCGTCTCGACCGCCTCGATGTTGACGATGTCGCGGCTCAGGAAGAAATGGCCGACCCAGCCGCCGAACACGCGCCACTTGCGCTCCCACGTCGGGATCGCAAGGCCGTGGTAGAAGCGGTGCGCGAGCCAGGCGAAGTAGCCCTTCATGGCGAACTTGCCCGACTGGAAGACGCCGGTGTTCAGGCCGAGCCCGGCGACCGCGCCCGCGTTCTTGTGGTTGTACTCGCGCACGCCCTCGCCGCGCAGCTCGGCCGCGATGTTCTTGGCCAGCAGACGACCCTGGCGCACGGCGTGCTGCGCGTTCGGCACACAGAACCCGCCCGGGCCGGGGGTCGACGAGATGTCGGGCACCTGGGAGGTGTCGCCCGCCGTCCAGGCGCCCTCGAGCGCCTCGCCAGCCTCGGTGGTGATCTTCAGCGTGGGGCTGCCGATGACGTGGCCGCGCGGGCCGATCGGCAGATCGGTGTCGCGAAGGAACGGCCGCGGCATCACGCCGGCCGTCCACACGATCAGGTCGGATTCGTACTGCTCGCCCGTCGACAGCTCGATCTTGCCGCCGGTCGCCGAGCTCAGCTGCGTGTCGAGGTGGATCTCGACGCCGCGGCGGCTCTGATCCCGCACCACCCAGTCGGCGGTCTTCTGCGAGACCTCGGGCATGATGCGCCCCATGGCCTCGACGAGATGGAACTTCGTCTCGTCGAACGTGATCTCGGGGTAGCGGCGCAGCAGTGCGGTCGCGAAGGATCGCAGCTCGCTGATGGTCTCGATGCCGGCGAAGCCGCCACCCACCACCGTGACGGTGAGCAGGCGGGCGCGCTCGGGGCTGCCGGCGGGGAGGGAGACGGCGCGCTCGAAGTTGCCGACCAGCCGGTCGCGCACGCCGACCGCCTCTTCGATGGTCTTCATGCCGATGGCGCGGTCCGCGATCCCCGGAATCGGGAACGTGCGCGACACCGAGCCGGTGGTCACGACGATGTGGTCGTAGGAGAAGTCGAACGGCTCGCCGGCGTTCGGCACGATGGTCGCGGTCTTCGACGCGTGCGAGATGCCCATGACCTTGCCCGCGATGTTCTGCGTGCGGCGCAGATGCCGACGCCGCGCGACGACCGCGTGGCGCGGTTCGATCGAACCCGACGCGACCTCGGGCAGGAACGGCAGGTACGCCATGTACGGCAGCGGATCCACGATCGTGATCTCGGCTTCCTGCGCGCGCAGCAGCTTTTCGAGTCCCCAGGCCGTGTAGAAACCGGCGTAGCCGCCACCGACGATGAGAATCTTCTTCGCCACGAAGTGCACTCCTTGTAGAACGTCAAACCCGGCAAGCGCTTGGCACGGCAGACACGGGTAACCCAGAGGCGTCGCCGCCCGACCGATTCAGTCTAATACAACGCGCTGCTTTTCAGAGCGTCAATCCGGCGCGCTCGATCGCGATATCTCCTATCGGATTGACGCCCGGCCCGGCGGCGAGGGCGTGACCGATCAGCGCATGCAAGCATTTCACCCGATTCGGCATGCCTCCGGCGCTCACCCCGGCAAGTTCGGGAACATCACCCACACTCGAACGATCTTCGATGTATTGGGCATGTGCCCGAAGATACTGCGCCCTTACCGCCTCGTCTTCTGCGAGCAGATCGTTGTACTCGACCATCACGCCGGCGGCCTCGAGCCGCGATGCCGCTGCGACGGCCTCCGGGTGGCAGAGGTAGTAGAACGTCGGGAACGGGCTGCCGTCCGGCAGCCGCGGCGCCGTCGCCACCACGGCCGGGCTGCCGTCGCTCGCGCGCGCGGCGATGCCGACCACGCCCCTGGCCTCGCGGCCCAGCTGCGCGCTCACTGCCGTGATGTCGGCCTCGGTCGGCGGATCGTACGGGGGGCGGCTCATTGGTCGCTCGCTTTCGTGGTCTCGGGTGCCGAAGAGCCGCTGCCGGCCGGATCAGCTCCGCTCGATTCCTGGCCGCCGTCCGCGCCCAGCAGTTCCTCGGGGCTCGCCGTCGTCGTCCCGGCGACGAGCGTCGACGCGACGAGCACCTCGGCCCAGTTGCGCGAGATCCGCGTCAGTTCGTCGCTCGTGAGTTCGTCGGACTCGGCGGGCACCGTCACGTCGTCGATCACCGAGAGCTGCGTCTCCCCCGGCATCACGTAGAACAGCCGGCCTCTCGCCTGCGAGCGCACGTAGGTGGGATCCTGCCACTTCAGCCGCTCGGCGTCGGTTTCCGCAACCGCCTCGCGATGCAGCCGCACGCTCTCCCGGAGCTCGGCGATCTCGCGCTGCTGTTGCACGTACGTCGAGAGCGTCGGGCTCACGACGAGGGCGCCCAGGATGACGAGCGCGATGATCGTCACCGTGAAGCCGCTGAAGCTCAGGCTGCCGATCCAGTCGGAGAAGGAGGCACCCCGTGACGACGCGCCGCGCCGCGCCGCGCGATCGGCGGGCTCATCCCGGCGTCTCGCCATGTCGGTGCCTCCGATGCCCGCCTAGCCCGCGAATCGGGGGAAGGCCGCGCGCCCCGCATAGCGGGCCGCCTCGCCCAGCTCCTCCTCGATGCGGAGCAGCTGGTTGTACTTCGCGACGC
>JAGQTL010000085.1 GCA_020439035.1 Leucobacter sp.
CCACGGCACCCCGCAGGGCGCCCTGGCCATCACCGGCATCCCAGACATGAAGAAGTTCTACGAGCCGCTGACCCCGGGCGGTCACCGCGTGCCGAACACGAACTTCTACCGCGCCGAGGAGATGGGCGCACCGTCGAACGACCTCGAGGCATTCGGGCAGTGGGCGGCGAACCGCATCGAAGAGGCGATCCTCTTCGAGGGCCCCGAGACCGTCGCGGCCGTGTTCCTCGAGCCGGTGCAGAACTCGGGCGGCTGCTTCCCGCCGCCCCCCGGGTACTTCAAGCGCGTGCGCGAGATCTGCAACGAGTACGACGTGCTGCTCGTCTCGGATGAGGTCATCTGCGCCTACGGCCGCGTGGGCGAGTTCTTCGCGTCGAAGGCGCTCGGCTACGAGCCCGACATCATCACCTCGGCGAAGGGCATTACCTCGGGCTACGTGCCCGCGGGCGCGATGATCGTCGCCGACTGGGTGTCGGAGCCGTTCGAGTCGACGGAGAACACGTTCTACCACGGCTTCACGTTCGCCGGCCACCCGGCTGCGATGGCCGCCGCGCTCGAGAACCTCGACATCTTCGAGGAAGAGGATCTCAACGGGCGCGTGCGCGAGAATAGCCCGCTGTTCCGCGCCGAGCTCGAGAAGCTGCTCGACATCGACATCGTCGGCGACGTGCGCGGCGAGGGCTACTTCTTCGGCATCGAGCTGGTGAAGGACAAGGCCACGAAGGAGACCTTCAACGAGGCCGAGTCGGATCGCCTGCTGCGCGACTACCTGTCGCCGGCGCTCTGGGAGGCCGGCCTCTACTGCCGCGCCGACGATCGTGGGGACCCCGTGATCCAGCTCGCGCCGCCGCTGACGATCGGCCCGGCCGAGTTCGCCGAGATCGGCGGGATCCTTCGCAACGTGCTCAAGGACGCGTCGTCGAAGATCTGATCGCTCTGATCGCGAAAAGGCCCGCTCCGCTTCGGCGGGGCGGGCCTTTTCGTTTGTTCGCGCCGCGGGCGGCGGATCTGCAGGCGGCGGGTCGGCAGGTGCGGGGGTGCCGGATCGGCGGGTACCGGATCGGCGGGTGCCGGATCTGCGGGTGCCGGACGGCGGGTGCGGGACGGCGGGTGCGGGACGGCGGGTGCGGGGCGGCGGGTGCCGGACGGCGGGTGCCGGATCTGCGGGTGCCGGATCGCCGGGTTGGCGGCGACGGGAGGCAGCACAGTGATCGCAGGCGCGTGCCGCGGCGGCCGTCGCACGTCCTCACCCGCGCATGCGGGCCCGGAAACCGCGAAGCGCCCCGCCCCCGCTCGGGGGACGAGGCGCTTCGGCGTACGTCTCGAGGCGTCGGGTCAGCGACGCAGGCCCAGGCGCTCGATGAGCGAGCGGTACCGGGTGATGTCGACGTCTTGCAGGTAGCCCAGCAGACGACGACGCTGGCCGACGAGCAGCAGCAGGCCACGACGCGAGTGGTGGTCGTGCTTGTGCTGCTTCAGGTGCTCGGTCAGATCCTTGATCCGCTGCGTGAGCAGCGCGACCTGCACCTCGGGGGATCCGGTATCACCGGGGGTCGTCGCGTACTCTTCGATGATCGCCTTCTTGACGTCTGCTTCCAGTGCCATAGGGATCCCCTTCCTGTTGCTGCGCGGCGCCGCCAGCGGGATGCTGGGGCTCTCTCGATCCGCGGCCGTTCGACGGCAACCTTCACAGTCTAGCACTTCCGAAGCCGGGGCGCCCGGTCGGGCCCCGATCCAGCCCCCGGCGGCCCGCGATACACCCCCGGCGGGCCGCGATCCGGCCCTCCCGGCGGCCCGCGATCCACCCCTCCCGGCGGCCCACGAAATCCTCTCGAAACCAGACCGTGACCGCGCATTCACGGTAGCGAAACGCCGGTGAAACCACGCGCGGGGAGACTATCCCTGTGCCCATCGCATCGGGCCCCCGAGAGAGGAATCCACATGACAGCTACCGACATCTGGACGCTCACGAGCACCGCGCTCGTACTCATCATGACCCCTGGGCTCGCGCTCTTCTACGGCGGGCTCGTGCGTGTGAGGTCCGTGGTCAACATGATGCTTTTCAGCGTGAGCGCGATGGGAGTCGTGGGCATGCTGTGGATCCTCATCGGCTACGGCATGAGCAGCTTCCCCGACGGCGGGGGCGGTTTCGCGGGCGATCCGTTCGCGCACTTCGGCCTGCTTGCGACCGACCCGGCGGAGTTCATCGGCATCGGCTTCGGCGCGGCGTTCGCGATGATCACGACGGCCTTGATCTCGGGAGCGATCGCGGATCGGGTCGGCCTCGGCTCGTGGGTGCTGTTCGCCGGCGTCTGGGCGACGCTCGTCTACTTCCCGGTCGCGGCCTGGGTGTGGGGCGGCGGCTGGATCATGCAGCTCGGAACCTGGCTCGGCACCCCCGACGTGATCGACCTGGCCGGCGGCACGGCGATCCACATCAATGCCGGCGCAGCCGCACTCGCTCTCGCTCTGGTGGCAGGGAAGCGGCAGGGCTTCGCCCCCGGGTCGCACCGCCCGCACAGCGTGCCCCTCGTCACGATCGGCGCCGCCCTGCTGTGGTTCGGCTGGATCGGCTTCAACGC
>JAGQTL010000086.1 GCA_020439035.1 Leucobacter sp.
CGGGAACGCCCCGCGGCGGGGGTCGCGGCTATCGTGAGCGCGTGACCGGCGGCCGTGCGATGCTCTACCGTCCCGCCCGCCCGGTCGCCCTCGGTCCGACCCTCGCGCCGCTCGCCCAGGGCTCGACCGATCCGACGCTGCGCCGCGGGCCCGAGGGCTGGTGGCTGGCGATCCGCACCGACGCGGGAACGGCCTCCCTGCTGCTGCGCGAGACGAACGAGGGGATCACCGCGCGCGCCTGGGGCGACGGCGCCGACGCCGCGCTCGACTCGGTGCCCGCCCTCCTCGGCGCGCGGGACGACGAGGACGGCTTCGACCCCTCGCGCCACCCCCTGGTGCGCGAGCTGCACCGCCGGATGCCGGGCCTTCGACTGCCCGCGACGGGGCGCATCCTCGCGGCGCTGCTGCCCTCGATCCTCGGGCAGAAGGTCACCGGCATCGAGGCGAAGCGCTCCTGGCGCGAGCTGGTCACCCTGGCGGGGGAGCCCGCACCCGGCCCCGCCCCGCTCGGCCTGCGCGTGCCCCCGGCGCTCGCGGGCTGGCGCGGCATCCCGAGCTGGAGCTGGCACCGCTGCGGCGTCACGCCCCAGCGCGCCGACACGATCCAACGGGTGCTCCGGGTCGGCGACGCGCTCGAGCGGGGGGCGACCCGTTCCGCGGCCGAGGCCGCCGGGGCGCTGCGCACCGTCGCCGGGATCGGGGTGTGGACGGCGCACGAGACGGTGCAGCGCACCCACGGCGACCCCGACCGGGTGAGCGTGGGCGACCTGCACCTGAGCCGCCGGGTGGGGGCCGCGCTCCTGGGTGACGCGGCGCTCGGCCGCGGGGTCGACGACGCGGCGATGCTCGAGCTGCTCGAGCCGTGGCGGGGGCACCGGCAGCGCGTCGTCAGGCTCATCGAGGCGGCGCGCATCGGCTACGAGCGGCGCGGCCCGCGCTTCGCGATCCCCGCACATCGCACGCGCTGACGGGCCCGTCGGCCTCGTGGGATCCGACAACCGGGGGCGGATGCGGCGTGCCGACCGTCTAGCGTCGTCGCGTGCACCTCTGGTTCCGCACCCTCCTCGTGATGCTCCGTGCGCGTCGGCGCTCGAAGCTCGGCGTACACGATCTCGGGCGCCTCGCCCTGCGCGTGCTGCCGACCGACACCGATCTGCTCGGCCACATCAACAACGGCGTCTACCTCTCGATCATGGATCTGGGGCGGTTCGACCTGCTGATCCGGGCGGGGATGTGGGACACCCTGCGCGCCGCGGGCATCTACCCCGTCGTGGTGTACGAGACGATCTCGTTCCGCCGGTCGCTCGACCTCTGGGTGAGATACGAGCTGCAGACCAAGGTGCTCGGCTACGACGAGCGCGTCGTCTACATCGAGCAGCGCTTCGTGCGCGACGGCGAGGTGTGCGCCGTCGGCATCATGGCCGGGCGGTTCCTCCGCCGCGGGGGCGGGAGCGTCGGCACCGCCGAGCTCGCCGAGCTGCTCGGCGTCGACCGCTCGGAACTCGTGCTGCCCGACTGGGTGGTGCGCTGGGCGGCCGATTCTCGCCTGCCCTCGAACCGCGAACCGTTCCCGAGCGACTGGTCGATCTAGCCGGACTCGAGCACCGCCATCGCGGCGTTGTGCCCGCCGACGCCGCTCACCCCGCCCCCGCGGCGCGCGCCGGCGGCGGCGAGGAGGATGCGCGGGTGCTCGGTCGCCACGCCCCAGCGCTGCGCGGCCGTCGCCGTCTCGGCGCCCTCCTCGAGGAAGGGCCACTCGAGCGGTGCGTGGAAGATGTTGCCGCCCGGCAGCCGCAGCGTGTCCTCCAGGTCGAGCGTCGTGCGGGTCTCGAGGCACGGCCGCCCCGCGGCGTCGCGCAGCACGACCGACTCGATCGGCTCGGCGAGCACCGCGTC
>JAGQTL010000087.1 GCA_020439035.1 Leucobacter sp.
TCCCGCAGATCGAGGTCACCTTCGACATCGACGCCAACGGCATCGTGCAGGTCGCTGCCAAGGACAAGGGCACCGGCAAGGAGCAGACCATCACCATCTCGGGCGGGTCGTCGCTCTCGAAGGACGACATCGAGCGGATGGTGCGCGAGGCCGAGGAGCACGCCGCCGAGGACAAGAAGCGCCGCGAGGCCGCCGAGGAGCGCAACGGCGCGGAGCAGCTCGCCTACTCGGTCGAGAAGATCATCACCGAGAACGAGGACAAGCTGCCCGAGGACGTGAAGACTGAGGTGCAGGGCGACCTCGACGCGCTCAAGGAGGCGCTCGCCGGAGACGACGACGCGGTGGTGAAGACCGCTGCGGACAAGCTCGGCGAGAGCCAGCAGAAGCTCGGCCAGGCGATCTACGAGGCGGCTCAGCAGGAGGCGCCCGAAGCCGGTGCCGACACCCCCTCGGATGACGAGGACGTGGTCGACGCCGAGGTCGTCGAGGACGATGAGGAGCAGAAGTAGGAATGACTGCACACGAGGATCTGGGGCCCGCGGGCCCCGAGAACTCGGCCGCGGAAGGGTCGGTGCCCGAGGGCACCGGCCCTCTGCCGCAGTCGGGTGAGGATGCGTCGGCGCTGACGGTCGACGACATTCTCGGCGCGGAGCAGACCGAGGATGCGGCGGCCGCCGAGTCCGGCGCCGATGGCGCGGAACCCGCGGCGGATCCGCTGCTCGACGATCTGCGCCGCATCACCGCCGAGTACGCGAACTACCGCAAGCGCACCGAGGCCAACGCCGTGATCGAGAAGCAACGAGCCACAGCGGCGGCGATCGGCGCGTTGCTCCCGGTGCTCGACGATCTCGACCGTGCCGAGCAGCACGGCGACCTCGAAGAGGGCAGCGCATTCGCGACCATCGCGCAGAAGATCCGCGCGGTCATGGAGCGGATGGGGCTCGAGGGCTACGGCGAGAAGGGCGATCCTTTCGACCCGTTGCATCACGAGGCGATCGCGCAGGTCCCCGTGCCCGGTACCGAGCAGCCGACCGTGCTCGACGTGATCGAGCGCGGCTATCGCATCGGCGATGTGGAGTTGCGCCCCGCGAAGGTAGCGGTGGCGGTGGGGGCAGATGGCTAGTCAGGATTGGCTCGAAAAGGACTTCTACCAGATCCTCGGCGTCGCAAAAGACGTCGATGATGCGGCGCTCAAGAAGACCTACCGCAAGCTCGCGCGCAAGTACCACCCCGACTCCAACCCTGGTGACGAGGCGGCCGAGGCGAAGTTCAAGGAGATCAGCGAGGCGTTCTCGGTGCTCTCCGACCCGGAGCAGCGTGCCGAGTACGACCAGATCCGTGCCATGGGCACCGGGTCGGCCCGCTTCACCGCGGGCGGCGCCGGCGGCCAGGGCTTCGAGGACATCTTCGGCGGCATGTTCGGTGGCCCGGGCGGCCGCACGCAGTACACGTTCCAGAACGGCCAGACCGGCGGCTTCGATGACCTCTTCGGCGGCATGTTCGGCGGCGGGCGGGCGCGCGGGCCGATGCCCGGGCGCGACATCACCGCCTCGACCACGCTCGACTTCGAGACGGCCGTGCGCGGGGACACCGTCACACTGCAGGGCCCGACCGGCCAGGTCAAGGTGAAGATCCCCTCCGGCGTCGCCGACGGCCAGAAGATCAAGGTGCGGGGCAAGGGCGAACCGAGCCCCGACGGCGGTACGCCGGGAGACATCATCCTCACGGTGCACGTGCGCAAGCACCCGGTGTTCGAACGCGACGGCCAAAACCTGCGGCTGACGCTTCCGGTGACGTTCGCGGAAGCCGCGCTCGGAGCCACGGTCGAAGTGCCGACCCTGGGCGGTGATCCCGTGAAGCTGCGCATGCATCCGGGCACGCCGAGCGGGCGCGTGCTGCGGGTGAAGGGCCGCGGCGTGCACACCTCGAAGGGCACGGGCGACCTGCTGGCCGAGGTGCAGGTCGCGGTGCCGGCGCACCTCTCGGACGAGGCGCGCGCGGCGCTCGAGGAGTTCCGCCGCGTCGGCCCCGATGAGGATCCGCGCGCCGACCTGATCGCCCGGGCGAAGGGCTAGGGCGATGGCCTCGTCATCCTGTGCCCGCCCTTCGTCGTCGTGCGTCGCCTTCCCCCCTCGTCATCCTGCGCGAGCGGAGCGAGTCGCAGGATCCATTCGCGGGGTACGCCTCATGTGGATCCTGCGATCCACTTCGTGGCCGCAGGATGACGAAGCGTGAGTGCAGGATGACGACGGGCGGCCGCAGGATGACGGCGGGACGGGGCCGAACGGCCGACAGGTGAACGGAGTGGATATGACGCAGCAGATGGACCGCCACACGCCGATCTTTGCGATCGCGGCGGCGGCGGAACTCGCCGAGATGCATCCGCAGACGCTCCGCCAGTACGACCGCATCGGGCTGGTCTCGCCGCAGCGAACGCGCGGCAACACGCGCCGCTATTCCCTGCACGACGTCGAGCGCCTGCGCGAGGTCGCGCGGCTGTCGGCCGAAGGCCTGAGCCTCGAGGGCATCCGACGGGTGCTGCAGCTCGAAGACGAGGTCGCTGCACTGCGCACGAAGGTGCGCGAGCTCGAGCGCGCCCTCTCGAACGAGGTGCTGAACCGGCCCGAGCGGCGCGTCTTCGCCGCCGGAAGCGCGGGGGAGGTCATCTCGATGCGCCGCGGAACGCGCGTGCGCCGGAGCGCCGAGGTCGTCGTCTGGCGGCCGAGCGAGCCGTGACCGACCTCGCCGCGCTCTTCGCGCAGCTCTCGCGCGAACCCGACCTCGATGCGCCGGAGCTCCAGGCGCACGACGCCACGGACCGCCTGCTGCTCGAGACCGCGGCCCGGCTGCTCGATGCGGGCGGGGTGGATCCCTCACCGTCGAGCCCGCGGATCCGTGCCGGTGAGCTCGTGACGATCGGCGACCGCCATGGTGCCCTGACGCTCGGCGCGGCCGCACTGCTCGGCGCACGGGGCATCCGCGTGCATCAGGATCCGCTGCTCGGCGAGCGCGCCCTGGCCGCGAATGCCGAACGCCTGGGTCTCACCGGTGCCTTCGCGCATCACGCCCTCGACGCGTCGCTGCTCTCGGGGGCGAAGCTCGTGCTGCTGCAACTGCCGCGCGCGCTCGCGGAGCTCGACGAGCTTGCCCAGGCGATCGCGCGCTGGGCCGACCCGCAGGTGGTCGTGCTCGCCGGCGGTCGCGTGAAGCACATGACCCATTCGATGAACGCGGTGCTCGGCCGCAGCTTCGCGGAGGTCGCGGCCGGGCTCGCGGAGCGCAAGTCGCGCGTGCTGACGGCGCGCGTGCCGCGATCCTCGAACGAACTCAGCGAACCGCGCTTCCCCATCTGGGGCGGCGACCCCGAGCTGCCGTTCGCGCTCGCCGCGTTCGGCGCGACATTCGGAGGAGCCGACCTCGATCACGGCAGCCGACTGCTGCTCGCGACGCTGCGGGCCGATCCCCCCGCCTTCCCCGGCGAGGGCCGCGTGCTGCGGGCACCGGAGCGCATCGTGGATCTCGGCTGCGGCAACGGCTCGCTCGCGGTGGCCGCTGCGGGCCTCTTCCCGGGTGCCGAGATCGTCGCGACGGATCAGTCCCGTGCCGCCGTCGCCGCAACGCGGCTGACGGCGGAGGCGGCCGGATTCGCCGGCCGCGTCGAAGTCGTGCGGGCGGACGGCGCCGAGGCCGTGCCCGACGGCTGGGCCGAGCTGATCCTGCTCAATCCCCCGTTCCATTCCGGCGCGGCGGTGCATGCCGGAGTGGCCCATCGGCTGATCCGGCAGTGCGCCCGTGCCCTCGCTCCAGGGGGCGAACTGCGGCTCGTCTACAACTCGCATCTGGGGTATCGACCGCTCGTTGAACGGACGATCGGACCGGCCCGAGAGCTCGCGCGCACGAAAAGCTATACCGTGGTGGGCGCCGCACGGCGATAAACTCGGGTCAGGCACACAGCGAAGGAGCATCATGAGCACGCGCACCCGCATCGGATCATCCGACCTCGAGGTCTCGGGCCTCGCGCTCGGTGGCAACGTCTTCGGCTGGACCGCCGATCACGAGACGGCCTTCGGAGTGCTCGACGCCTTCGTCGCCGGCGGCGGCGACCTCATCGACACCGCCGACGTCTACCCCGCGTGGGCCCAGGGCCGTTCGGGCGGCGAGAGCGAGACGATCATCGGCGAGTGGCTCGCGGCCCGCGGCAACCGTGATCGTGTGGTCATCGCGACGAAGGTCGCCTCGCACCCCGAGTTCAAGGGCCTCGGCCCGCACAACGTGCGCGACGCGGTCGACGCCTCGCTCGAGCGCCTCGGCATCGACCGCATCGATCTCTACTACGCGCACTACGACGATCCGGCGACGCCGCTCGAGAAGGCCGTCGCGGTGTTCTCCGAGCTCGTGGATGCGGGCAAGGTCCGCGCGATCGGCCTGTCGAACTTCACCCCCGAACGCGTCACCGCGTGGTGCGATGTCGCCCGCGCGGGCGGCTACCACGCACCGGTCGCGCTGCAGCCGCACTACAACCTGGTCGAGCGCGGCTACGAGCGCAACGGCCTGCGCGACGTCGCGGAGCGCGAGGGTCTCGGGGTGTTCCCGTACTACTCGCTGGCCGAGGGGTTCCTGGCGGGCAAGTATCGGGACGCCGAAGCCGCGGTTGCCGCGGGGGCGAGTGAGCGCGCCGAAGACGCGGTGCGGTACCTGAACACGCGCGGGCGCCAGGTGCTGGCCGCGCTCGATGAGATCGCCGCCGCGCGCGGCGTCGAGGTCGCCACGGTCTCGCTCGCGTGGCTCCGCCAGCAGCCGACGGTCGTCGCGCCGATCGCGAGCGCGCGCGACACCGAGCAGCTGGCCGGGCTGCTCGCATCCCTCGAGCTCGAGCTGAGCGCCGACGAGTTGAACGCGCTTGCCGAAGCCTCCGCGTAACCAGGAGGCCGGCGTGCGGTCGGAGCGAAGCCCGGAGGTCGGGCTTTCGCACGCGCACGGGCCGCGGCCGGTGAGCGGGGGCCGCGGCGTCGTCGCGGGAGGATCGGGCCTTCTCGGCTCGGCGCTCGTGCGCCTGTGAGAATAGAGGGGTGACCGAGCCCGCCGATCCGACCCCGACCGTTCCCGATTTCCGCGCACCTCGACCGGACGCGGGCCCCCGTGCCGAACCCGGTCCCGTCCGTCGTTCCGAGTCGCATCCCGAGCGCACGACCGCCGGGGTGGGGCCGTGGCCGGGCGGTCGCGCCGCGTGGCCGAGCGGCGAGGAAGCCGAGCGCTACGATCCCGAGCTGCTCGAACACGGCGACACCCGCAACGTGATCGATCGCTACCGGTACTGGCGCATGGAGGCGATCGTCGCCGACCTCGACGAGCACCGCCACCCGTTCCACGTCGCGATCGAGAACTGGCAGCACGACATGAACATCGGCTCGATCGTGCGGAGCGCCAACGCCTTCGCGGCCGACACCGTGCACATCGTCGGGCGCCGTCGCTGGAACAAGCGCGGCGCCATGGTGACCGACCGCTATCAGCACGTCGAGCACCATCCGGATGTCGCCGCGCTCGCCGCCTGGGCCGAGCAGCACGGCCTACCGATCATCGCGATCGACAACGTGCCCGGGTGCGTGCCGATCGAGACATTCGCGTGGCCCGAGCGCTGCCTGATGCTGTTCGGGCAAGAAGGGCCGGGGCTGACCGCCGAGGCCATCGCGGCGGCCGCGGCCGTCGTCGAGATCACGCAGTACGGATCCACCCGCTCGATCAACGCGAGCGCGGCCGCCGCGGTCGCGATGCACAGCTGGGTGATGCAGCGCTCGCCCGTGCGACCGCGGTAGCGGCCCGGATCCGTCTGCAGTTTCATTCCTCGCGCTGGTTTCCGGCCCTCGTGCCGCCATTCCCAGCCCCAATGCCGCGGAATCAAAGCTTTTGCATAGCTTCACCCGCTGGACTGGCGGTACCGCAACCACAGGAGACCGCCGTGACGACCACCGATCTGATCCTCATCGCCATCGACCTCGCCGCCGCCGTGCTGCTCAGTCTCGGCGTCTACTACCCTCGCCATCGCCGGCGGGATCTGGTGGTGGCGTTCATCGGGGTGAATGTGGGCGTGCTCGCCGTCGCATCGGCGCTCAGCTCGGCAGCCGCCGCCGGCGGCGCGGGCGTCGCGGCGGGGCTCGGCCTCGGGCTCTTCGGCGTGCTGAGCATCATCCGCCTGCGGTCATCCGAGATCTCGCAGCGCGAGGTCTCCTACTATTTCGCGGCGTTGGCCATGGGCCTCATCGGCGGCCTCGGGGCGACCAGCATCGTGCTGCCCGCGCTGCTCATCGCACTGATCGTTCTCGTCATGTGGGTCGCCGACCACCCCGCCCTGTTCGGGCGCAGCCGGCACCAGCTGGTGCGGCTGGATCGCGCGATCGCCAACGAGGCCGAGCTGCGGGGCGAGCTCGAGCGGCGGCTCGGCGGCACCGTTACCGCACTCACCGTGCAGCAGCTCGATCTCGTCAACGATTCCACGCTGGTCGACGTGCGCTACCGGGTGCCGGCGGCGAAGCCCGCGGACGCGGGGCGGAGCGCGATCCCCGAGCGCACGACCGCGTTCGGGGTGCCGCCGCAGCCGTACGGCGGCGACAGGAGCGGCGATGCCGATGCGCCGCAGCTGATCGAGGCGGAGCGATGATCGCGATGGCCGGTGCGCTCGACGCGCCCCGGGCGACTTCGGGCCGCGCCGAGCACGTGACCGGACGCTTCGACCCGATCGCCCTCGACGCCCTCGTGGCCACGGCCGAACTGATGACCCGGCTCGACCGCAAGTACCTGGTGCCCGAGCCCGACGCGCTCGAGTTGCTCAGCGGCCTCAACCCGCGCACCCGAGTGCTCGAGATCGACGGCGTGCGCGGCTTCGCCTACGACTCCGTCTACTTCGATACCGAGGACCACCTGAGCTACCGGCTGACCGCGCAGAAGCGGCGGAGGCGTTTCAAGCTGCGCACCCGGACCTATCTCGACACGGGCACCGCGTTCCTCGAGCTGAAGACGAAGAATGGTCGGGGCCGCACCGTGAAGGATCGCCTGCCCTACCTCCCCGATGATCGAGCGACCCTCACACCCGAGGGGCGTGCGTACCTCGCGGGGCTCCTGCTCGGCCACGCGCACGACCCGAGGCTGGTCGAGCGGCTGCGCCCCGCACTCGTGAGCCGTTACCGTCGAACGACGCTGCTGCTGCCCTGCGGCAGCCGGGCGACCGTCGACACCGACCTGCGGTGGGGGTCGGCGGACCAGCAGCGCGGCCTCGGCCTCGCCGGCCACGTCATTATCGAGACGAAGTCCGCCGGCGGGCTCAGCGAGCTCGACCATGCGCTCTGGCGCGCCGGCCACCGGCCTACCGGCATCAGCAAGTTCGGCGCCGGCACGGCGGCCCTCTACCCATCCCTTCCGCGAAACAAGTGGGGGCGCGCGCTGCGCGTCTTCCCCGCGCCATCGCACGCTTCCGACGATTGGAGCTTCTCATGAAACGCCCCCTCCGCCAGGCCGCCTCCCTCGCGCTCGCGCTTTCCCTCGGCGGCGGAATGCTCGCCGGCTGCGCATCGGCCGCGAGCCCTGCCGCAATCGCGCCCTCGACGGGAGCCAGCTCGGCGCCCTCCGGGGACCTCGCGCCGGAAACGGTGCTGGCGGCGAACGCCGATTACACTACCGTGAACGACGACGAGTGGTCGGAGTCCGACGCGATTGATGTGAAGCTGAGCGAGAGGGGCGTTACGAGCGACTCATCGGCAGTCGCCTCGAGGGGGTCGATGGTCACCATCACGGAGGCCGGTGTGTATCGCCTGAGCGGATCGTTCGAGGGACAGCTGGTCGTCGCTGCGCCCGACGATGCGCTCGTCGTGCTGATCCTCGATGGAGCGAGTATCTCGAACACCGCGGGTGCGGCGATCGAGGTGCGCAGCGCCGACGACGTCGGCATCTTCCTCGCCGCCGGCAGCCGCAACGAGGTGTCCGATGCCGACGCGTACGGCGACGACGTCGAGGCGAACGCCGCGATCTACGCGGACACCGACCTCACCATCTCGGGCACGGGTGCGCTCAGGGTGACCGCCAACGGCAACGACGGCATTACGAGCACGGACGACCTCGTGATCCTCTCGGGCGACCTCACCGTCACCGCGGCCGACGACGCGCTGCGCGGCAAGGACTCGCTCGTGGTCGAAGGCGGCGAGCTCGCGCTCGAGGCCGGCGGCGACGGCATGAAGAGCGATCAGGAGGACGATGAGGCGAAGGGCTACATCCTGATCACCGGCGGCACGATCGGGATCACCGCCGGCGACGACGGCATCCAAGCCGAGACCGACACGGTGATCACCGGTGGCATGATCACGGCCGACGTGGCCGACGACGGCGTGAAGGCCGAGACGCATCTCTCGGTCGGTGGCGGCGAGATCACGGTGACCGCGTCGACCGAGGCGATGGAGGCCGCCTATATCGGCATCTTCGCGGGCACGATCGACCTCACGGCGAGCGATGACGGCATCAACGCCTCGGGCCTGAACACCGGCCAGGATCGCGAGACCGATACGGGTGAGCGCCTCGAGATCTCCGGCGGCACGATCACGGTCGCGGCCGGCACCGACGGGCTCGATTCGAACGGCACCATCACGATCACCGGCGGCGAACTCACCATCACGAGCGCGAACAACGGGGGTGACGGACCGCTCGACGCGAACGGCGAGATCACGGTGGCCGACGGCGTGACGATCATGGCCAACGGCGCAGAATGGGATCCGGCGACCGCCGGTGGGATGGGCGGTCCTGGCGGTCCTGGCGGGCCTGGTGGTCCCGGCGGACCTGCGGGGCAGAGCGGGCCCGGCGGCCCGGGTGGTCCCGGCGGTTCCGGGGGCCCCGGCGGTGCGGATGCACCGCAGGGCACCGACGGTTCGGCGAGCCCGGCGGATCCTAGGTGATGTCGCGTCGCCAGCGGGTCGCCCAGCCGGCGAGCACGGCGACGACGGCGTAGGCGAGCAGCACGAGCAGGCCGCCGCCGATGCCGAGCGGGCCGACTCCGGCCGGGACCGACGAGTCGAGGGTCGACATGCTGCTCATCACGCTGGCGCCCACGAACGCGTCGGTTGCGGCACCCGGCAGGAATCGCGCGATTTGGCCGCTCCACTCCCAGAACTGGGCGCCCATGCGCAACACCGGTTCCACGAACTGCGTGAACACCAGCGCGATGACGATGGCGAAAGCCTGGTTGCCGAGGAGCAGGCCGATGCCGAAGCCGATGAGGGCCCAGAGCGCGATCGCGACGATCATGCGGGCGAAGAGCGCCCAGGTGTCGCCGGTCGTGAGCATCGCGCCACCGTCGGACTCGAGGATCGGGGCGCCCGCCCCCACGGCGCCGATCAGGCCTGCGACGCCGAGCGCCACCCCGAAGCCCAGCAGCACGATGGCCTTGCCGGCCAGTACGACGCCGCGCCTCGGCTCGAGGGTGAAGGCGAGGCCGAGCGTGCGGTGGCGCAGCTCGCCGGTCGCCATGAGCGCGCCGAAGAGCAGCGGAACGACGTAGCCGAACGTCGTGACCGACGAGTACACCAGCTCGACGGCCTGCTGCGCTGGCAGAGCGAGTGCGTCTGCGCCGGCCGTGCCGGCGCCGTCGGCGCCACCCATGGCGTCACCGCCCACCCCGAGGAGGAACGCGAAGGTCGCGGCCATCATCGCGGAGTAACCGGCAAGCACGAGGGAGAGGATCCACCACAGTTTCGTCGAGATCACTTTGCGCCACTCCGCGGAGATGCTGCGCATGAGCCGGCTCATGACGCGCCCCAGTCTCGGGTGCCGGCGCCGGTCTCGTCGGGTGGCTGCCGGCCCGCATCTGCTCGATCCGCGTCCGCTCGATCCGCGTCTGCTCGATCCGCGCCGTCGACCAGCTCGAGAAAGCTCTGCTCGAGTTCGGCCTGCTCAACGCTCAGGTGGGTGAGGGCGATCCCCGCTTCGAGCGCGACGACACCGACGGCCGCGACATCCAGCCCGTGCACCCGCATGGTCTCGCCGCGCACCCCCTGCACGCGCGCGCCCGCCTGTTCCAGGGCGCGGGCGAGGGTCGGTTGGTCGACTGCGGCGATAAGGACGGCGGGCGCCCCCGCACCGCGCTGCAGGTCGGTGAGCGTGCCCGCGTAGGCCAGTTCGCCGCCGCGGATCACGACGACGTCATCGACCGTCTGCTGCACCTCGCTGAGCAGATGGGAGGAGAGCAAGACCGTCTTGCCCTCACTCGCGAAGTGGCGCAGCAGCACGCGGATCCATCGGATGCCCTCGGGGTCGAGCCCGTTGATGGGTTCGTCCAGGATGAGGACGCTCGGATCTCCGAGCAGCGCACCCGCGAGGGCGAGGCGCTGCCGCATCCCGAGCGAATACGCGCGGGTCCGGCGGTCCGCCGAGTCGCTGAGCCCGACGAGCCCCAGAGCCTCGTCGACGCGCGCCTTCGGCACGCCGATTGCTCGGCGCATGATGTCGAGGTGCGCTCGACCCGTGTGCGCGGGGTGGAAATCTGCGGAGAGCGATGCGCCGACCGTGAGGGCCGGGCGTTCGAGCGCCGCGTACGGCTCGCCGCCGATCGTTGCCGCACCGGCGTCGGGGCGAATGAGGCCGAGTGCCATGGAGAGCGTCGTGGTCTTGCCCGAACCGTTCGGCCCGAGGAACCCGGTGACGCGCCCCGGCTCGGCCGTGAAGCCGAGCCCGCGAACGGCCTGCACGCGGCCGAAGCGCTTGCTCAGCCCCGTGACCTCGATCCTCGCGCGATCACGCCCCACGTCGCGCCTCGTCGCTGTTCATGGCCTCAGTCTGTCAGACGCGGGCTGTGAACTGGCGATCCGGCGATCCGGCGATCCGGCGATCCGGCGCGAGTGTGCGGACGCGCGGATGCGCGAGTGCGTGGCGGGTTGCCGCGATTAGTGCCCGCCGCCGCCGTACGGCCCGAGCTCGGCCAGGCGCTCCATGTGCGCGGCGAGCGCGAAGCGCGGGTCGATGGTGGTCTCCTCGCCGGTGACGAGCTGCGCGGCCCATTCGCCGAGCTGCGGGCAGAACTTGAAGCCGTGGCCCGAGAGGCCGGCGATCGTGATCACGCGATCCGTGCGATCGACCACCGGCAGGCGGTCGGGCGTATAGGCGCAGTGGTGCACGCTCTCGCGCACCGGCTCGGGGTTGACGCCGTTGAACAGCTCGGCTCCGCGCTGCCCGATCTTGATCAGCTCCTCCCGCGTGTGATGGCGCGGCACCTCGGAGACGTCGCGGAAGACGGGCCATTCGGGGTTCGTACACGCCTTGAACGCGTAGCCGTCGAAGCTCGGCGCGCCGAAGAAGTGCACGTCGCCTGCATCGCGGAGGAACGCGGGGAACCGCTCGGGCACGAAGGCGGCCGGATCCTTCGGCGCGAACCAGGTGAGCCCCAGCACCTGCAGCCGCAGCAGCTCGTTGAGCTGCGGGCGCAGGCGCGTCGACCAGGAGCCCGAGGCGATGACGACCGCACCCGCGAGCCAGGCGCCCTGGGTCGTGCGCACGACGACGCCCTCGGGGCGCTCCTCGATGTCGATGACCGGCGTGTTGAAGAAGAGCCGCGCGCCGTTCGCCTCGGCGCGGTCGAGTGCGCTCATCACGGCGACCTCGGGGCGCAGTCCGCCGCCATGCTCGTCGAAGAGCGCGATGTCGTCGTCGTTCACGACGTGCTGCGGGTACTCCGCGCGGAGCTCCGCGTTGCTGAGCACGCGGTGCGGGATGTCGAAGTCGCGCACGGTGCCCATCGCGACGTCGAGGTCGGGGAACCGCTCCGGCGCGATCGAGAGGCAGCCCACCTCGTAGTAGATGTCGCGGCCCGACTCGGCCTCGAGCTCGCGCCAGAGCGTGCGCGAGCGCTGGATCATGCGCACATAGGTGCCGCCCTCGTGCACGGCCGTGCGGAACACCCGCGATTCGCCCGCGTACGAGCCGTGCGAGTGCACGCGCCCGTACTGCTCGATGCCCACGACGTCGAGCCCCTCGCGCTTGCTCAGCTGCCACAGCGCCATCGAGCCGACGGCTCCGGCGCCGATGACGATCACGTCGGTCTTCTGCATGTTCATTCGATTCGCCCTTCGTCGTTCTTCCGTTACGCCAGCGCGGGCTCGTCCCAGAGCTTCAGCTTCGTGCCGATGCCACGCTCGAGCGCGTTGCGGTAGACCTTCGTCGCCCAGGCGACGTCTTCGACCGGCATGCCGCCGACCGAGTAGATGAAGATCTCGTCGTCGTTCTGGCGGCCGGGGGTCTCGCCGACGATGATCTCGCCGAGATCCTCGAACTGCTCGGGCCGCATCCGCCCGTCGCGCACGCGGTCGACGAGGTGCATGCCCCAGATGCCGACCACGTCGTGCGCGTCGCCGGGGATCTCCCCGGCCCACGCTTGGTAGATGCTGCGGGCGTCGGCCACGTGCCGTGCCCGCTGGATCAGCGACTCCTCGAGGGCCAGGTGCGCGGAGCAGAGGATCACGGCGCCCGGCTTCACCCACTCGTCGGCGACGTACGGGTAGTTCTCCGTGCCCGACGGGCTCGGGATCGCGATGCTGACGATGTCGCAGCCCTCGACGGACGCCTGCAGCGAATCGACCTGCTCGATCGTGGTGATCTGCGGGAACTTCTCGCGCACCCAGGCGATGAACGTGTCGATGCCGTTCTGGCTGCGGCCGAACACCTTGATCGAATCGATCCCCGGTCGAACGGCGATGAGCCCCTCGAGCGACGTGCGGTTCACCGGGCCGGGCCCAGCGATGCCGACGACCCGCGCGTCTTCACGGGCGAGGTAACGCGCGCCGACGCCCGGGATGGCGCCCGTGCGATAGGCGCTCAGGAGGTTGGCCGACATGTGGGCGAGGGGGGCGCCCGTGTCCTTGTCGTTCAGGGTGAACATGAGGATGGAGCGCGGCAGGCCGAGCTTGCGATTCTCGGTGTTCGAGCCGTACCACTTGCACCCGGCCATCTGGAAGCTGCCGCCGAGGTAGGCGGGCATCGCCATGAAGCGGCGGTCGGGGCCGTCGAGCGGCATGCCGGCGAACGGGGACTCCTTCGGGAAGTAGATCTGCGCGCCGTGCAGGTCGTTCTCGACGCCCGCCATGCGGTAGTCGCCGTTCTTGAAGTCGACGAGCATCTCGCTCATGGTGTCGACGCACTCGGCCATGTCGGTGACGCCGGCGGCGATCATGTCGGGCTCGCTGAGGTAGAGGAACTCGATGGCGGGGAGAGTCACAGGGTGGTCCCTTCGTTGGGATGGGCGGTGTCGGCGGCACAGATGCGCACGGGGCTGCTCGGCCGTGAGTGCAAGACTAAGACTATCCACCTGGATAGTCAAGAGCACGCGCGAAAGCCCCCGAGCCGGTCGCGGTGGAGCGCCGTGAGAAGGTGTCGAGTGAATGTGGATCAGCCGCGCGCTGCGGCTTCGACGAGCTCGCGCAGGCGAGCCAGGGCGCCGTCGACCTCGCTCGGCATCACGAGCTGGTTGAACACCAGGCCGTCGAGGGCGAACCAGACGAGGTCGGAGAACCCGGGCTCGTCCACGCCGAGCCGGCGCAGTTGGGCATCGATCGCCTCGCGGTAGCTGCGGTAGTACCGTTCGGCGGTCGGGCGGAGTTCCGGCCGCCGCCGCGACTCGAGCAGCAGCTCGTACTGGAACGCGTGGATCTCGCCCTGCTGCGCGGCCAGCGATTCGATGCCCGCGGCGAACTCCGCCACGGTGAGCCCGCCATCGAGCATGTTCGACGCGCGCAGGCTCTCTTCGATGCCGAAGTCCATCGCTTCGGCGATGAGCTGGTCGCGGGTGCCGAAGTGGTGGCGCACGAGGCCGTGCGACACCCCGGCCTCCGTGGCCACGGCGCGATAGGTCAGCGCACGCAGCCCGCCCTGCGCGACGATCACGATGGTCGCGCGCAGCAGCGCCTGACGCCCCGAAGCCTTACTCACGCATTTGAGCGTATCGAATGCGACGAGATGTCGAGTGCCGCCGAGGCGATCGCGTCGGCGTCGATGCCGTGCAGCCGGTAGGCGTCGGAGACGCTCGCGCCCTGCCCGAAGGCGGTGACACCGAGCGTGCGAATGCGGTCGCCGCGGGCACCGGCGAGGAAGGCGAGCGTGTGCGGGTGCGCGTCGACCACGGTGACGAGCGGCGCAGGGTGGGCGGTGGGGAACAGGCGATCGAGAATGCCGGATCGCGGGCTGGCAGCGACCCGATCCTGCTCCCGCAGCGCGCGGAACACCAGACTCGGGCTCGTGAGGCACACCACCCCGGCGCGCACCCCGAGGGATTCGAGGCGCTCGGCGGCAGCGCACACCTCGGGCATGATCGCGCCGACACCGACGAGCGTGACCTGATCGTGCGACGGATGATGCGCCGAGAGGCGATACCCGCCCGCGAGCACCTCCTGGCGTCGACGCTCGCGCAGCAGCGCATCGTCGGGAATCGCTGCGAGCGATTGATCGACGGGGCGCGTCGAGAGCCGGAAGTAGGCCGAGCCGCCGACCGGGTCTGCGACGTCGCGGATCGCCTCGAGCATCGTCCACTCGAGATCCTGCGCGAACGCGGGCTCCCACGCCGTGAGCCCGGGTATCTCAAGCGTGATCGACGGCGTATTGATCGATTGGTGGGCGCCTCCCTCGGGCGCGAGCGTGACACCCGATGGGGTGCCGACCACGATCGACCGCCCGCCCGCGTACAGGCCGAACGTCCACGGCTCGAGCGCGCGGCCGATGAAGGGATCGTACAGAGTTGCGATCGGGATCAGCGGCTGCCCCCAACGCGCGCCGGTGAGGCCCAGCTCTGCGGCAAGGCTCACGAGGTTCACCTCGGCGATGCCGAGCTCGATGTGCTGGCCGCGCGCGTTCTCGTGCCACTTCAGCAGGCGCTCCCGGTCGTCCGCGAACCAATCGTGCCTGCCCGCCAGCGACCACACGCCGGTCTTGTTGATCCAGCCGCCGAGGTTCGTCGAGCTGGCGACATCGGGGCTCGCCGTGACGACACGCTCGGCGATCTCGGGGGCAGCCCGGCGAAGGTCGGAGAGGAAATGGCCGAGGGTCGCCTGCGTCGAGGTCACGGCCTTGTGCCGCCACTCGAACTCGCGCGGCACCGCCGCGATGGCGCCCCGGGGCATCGGCGCTCGCCGCAGTCGTTCGGCGGCCGCCGTACAGATCCGGGCCGCGGGCGATCCTTCGGCGAATCGCTGCCAGGGGGCGTCGAGCGACATGCCCGACGCATCGGCGAGCTCGCGCATCTGGTCGAGCGTCAATTGCGCGGCATGGTTGCTGGGATGCCCCTCGAGGGCGAGCCCTCGGCCCTTGATCGTATAGGCGAAGATCACCGTCGGCCGGCTGTCGTCGATGCGCTCGAATGCGGCCTGCAGCTCGTCGAGATCGTGCCCGCCGAGGTCGCGCACCAGCTCGGCGAGCGCGAGGTCGCTGTAGGCCGCGAGCAGGCCCTCGAGCACTGCGGCGTCGTCGGCCGACGTGCCGGCCAGCAGGCGCCCGCGCACCTCTTCGGGGTGGGCGCGTAGAATGCGCTGATACTCCTCGTTCGGCATCCGCCGCATGCGCGATTCGAACACGTCGCCGCCCTCTGCGGCGAATGCGGCCTGCAGTTGCTTGCCCCAGGTGCAGCTGATCACCTGCCAATCCGCGGCGGCGAACATGCCGCGCAGCCGCGCGACTTGCGTGTCGGGGATCACCCGGTCGAGCGACTGGCGGTTGAGGTCGACGATCCACACCACCTCGCCGAGTTGCCGCACCTCGGGGTCGATGATCGCCTCCCACACGGCCCCCTCGTCCATCTCGGCGTCGCCGAGCAGTGAGATGAAACGGCCGGCCGGCGGGGTCTCAGGGAACCGATCCGTGAGGTAGCGGTGCGCGAGCGCCGCCCAGATCGGCGCGGTGGCGCCGATACCCACCGACCCGGTCGAGAAATCGACGGTGTCGGGATCCTTCGTGCGCGACGGGTAGGGCTGCAGGCCGCCGAGCGAACGCAGCGTGGTGAGGTACGACTCGTCGAGCTCGCCGAGCAGATAGTTGATGGCGTGCAGCACGGGCGAGGCGTGGGGCTTCACCGAGACGCGGTCGAGGGCCGTCAGTTCGGAGAACCAGAGCGCGGTCATGATGCCGACCATCGAGGCCGACGACGCCTGGTGCCCGCCCACCTTCACGCCGTCGGGGTTCGGACGCCCCCGATTGGCGGCATCGATCATGGCGGTGGCGAGCCACAGCACGCGCTGCGAGATCTCGCTCAGCGCGTGCTCGCCCGACGAGGCGGTGAGGGGGCGCGAATTGGTCGTGGGTGGATCGGCTTGCGTCGAGGTCTCGAACTGGCCGGTGTATTCCTCGCGATGCTCGGTCACGATTTCTCCTCGAATCCGTCGGCGCCTGCGGTCGGCGTGCTCGGGTGCGTTTGCCCGTGCTCTGCTGGGGCGATCCTCTGCGCTAGAGGCCGCGCGAGAGATCGGCGATCAGGTCTTCGGCGCTCTCGAGACCGATCGACATGCGCACGATCCCGGCGTCGGGCTTCGCGTCGCCAGCGACGGGGCGGTGCGTGAGCGCTGCGGGGTTCTCGATCAGCGAGTCGACCCCGCCGAGCGAGACGGCGTGGGTGAACAGCTCGACTGACGAGGTGAGGCGCTCCGCCGCGTCGTAGCCGCCGACGAGCCGCGCCGCCACCATGGCGCCGGGCCCGGCCATCTGCGTGCCGAGCACTCCGCTCGGATCGCCGAGGAGGCCCGGGTAGTACACCTCGGCGGCGGCAGGGTGCGCGTCGAGCCATTCGGCGATGCGGCGCGCGTTCTCCTGCTGCGCCCGCACGCGGAGCGGCAGGGTGGTGAGCCCGCGGTGCAGCAGGTAGGCGGCGAGGGGGTGCAGCAGGGCGCCGGTGATCGCGCGGATCGGGCGCAGCTGCGCGGCGCGCTCCTCGGAGCAGGCGATCACACCTCCCATCACGTCGCCGTGGCCGCCGAGGTACTTCGTGGCGCTGTGCAGCGAGAGTGCCGCGCCGTGATCGAGCGGGTTCTGCAGCACGGGGGTCGCGAACGTGTTGTCGACGAGTACGGGCACGTCGCCCGCCTGATCGGCGACTTGCCTGATGCTCACGAGTTCGAGCGTCGGGTTCGCCGGCGTCTCCATGACGACGAGGCCGGTGTCGGCCCGCAGCGATGCGGCGACCTCGTCGGGGCCGCAATAGGTCACCTCAGTGCCGAGCAGCGCCGACGCCAGCAGGTGGTCGCTGCCGCCGTAGAGCGGCCGCACGGCGACCACGTGCTTCTTGCCGGTCGGGGCCGTGAACGCGAGCAGCGCGGCCGTGAAGGCGGCCATGCCCGACGAGAAGGCGACGGCGGCCTCGGCGTGCTCGAGGCGTGCGAGGCCCGACTCGAAGCGCGCGACGGTCGGGTTCCACAGGCGCGCGTAGACGGCCGTGCCGCCCTCGGGCAGCACACCGCCGGTGGCGAGCAGCTCGTAGCAGTCGCCGCCCTGTTCGATGCTCCGCATCGGATTCGTGGTCGAAAGGTCGATCGGCAGTGCGTGCACACCCAGGGCGGTCAGGTCTTCGCGACCGGCGTGCACGGCGAGGGTGTCGAGAGTGTAATCGTCGCTCATGGCGAAAGTGTCGTCGCTCGGATCAAGATATGGAAGTATTGTGAATATTTCAACAACTATGGGTATTCCAGATTGCTGATTTCGTAAATTCGGCGCGCGAAGGAGGGGTTGAACATGTCGAACGAGCAACACGCATCCATCCCCCTCGACGATCTCGACTACGCGATCATCCGCGTGCTGAGCCATGACCCCGAACTCGCGAACAAAGCGGTCGCGGCTGCGGTCGGTGCCGCCGAGTCGACCTGCGCCTATCGCATTCGCCGGCTGCGCGACTCGGCGGTGATCCGCCCGCGCCGACTCGAGCTCGACGAGGCGCGGCTCGGCTACCCGCTCCGGGCAGTCGTCATGGTGTTCCTCGCGAATCACTCGCGCGAGGTGGTCGACCGGTTCATGGCGAGCATGGTGGCGGCGCCGAATGTGCTCCAGGTGATGAACCTTACGGGCCGCTACGACTTCATGGTGACGGTCGCGGTGGCCGATGGCGATGAGCTGCGCGATTTCGTGCTCGATCATGTCACGGCGCACCCGGCCGTGCGCGGCACCGAGACGCACATCGTCTTCGACCGCCGAGACGGCGAATGGATCCCCTCGGCCCCTACGCCGGGCGTGCCAGCAGTGCGACGGTGAGCGTCGCGATCGTCTCGCCGTCGGCGAGGTCGACGCCGAGCAGCTCTTCGATGAGCGTCAGGCGCTGGTAGAACACCGAGCGCGAGAGGCGCGCGCGGTTCGCGGCGAGCGAGCGATTGCTGGGGTGCGCGAGATATGCGGCGAGCACGCGCAGCAGGTCGCCGCTGTGCCCGGGGCCGTTCGCGGCATCGTGCGCGATGAGCGGGCCGAGCGCGTCCTCCGCGAAGTGCTGCAGTTCGGGATGACCGGCGAGACCGCGGATCAGGTGCGCGAGCGGCTGGCGCTCGGCCAGCTGCACCGCGACGCGCCCCACCTCGGTGGTCGGAGACAGCCTGCCCGCCGCGCGCAGCTGCTCGAGCGACGCGATGAGCTGGCGGAGTCGCCGCTCGGGCGCGCCGAGGGCGAGGTGCGCGCGCCACCCCGCCGGCGTGGGGCCGGGCACGAGCATGTCGAGCTCCCGGGCCAGCCGCGCGGCAAGCGGCGGCACGCCGAACCCGGCCGTGCTCGCCGCGCGCGGATCGTCCGTGGGCAGGGAGATGAGGGCGAGGAGCACCTGGCCGGTGTCGTCGGCCGGGGCGCCGGATCCGGTGTCGGGGGCGAGCAGCACGCGCCCCTCGGGGGCGACGGCGCGGCGAAGCGCGGTCTCGATCATCGCGCGCTCGAGTGCGGGATGCGCGCGGAAGTCACCGGTACCGCGCACCGTTGCCGCGAGGACCGCGCGATCCGTCAGCGGAAGCCCGGCCGCTTCGAGCTGAGTAGCGAGCTCCGCGTCGCTGCGGTAGCGCCCGCCGAGCAGGGTCTCGAAGACGCGCTTCGAGCCGAGCTGCAGCCAGTCGTCGCCCTCGGCGTCGGCGAGCCGGCCGAGTGCCAGGGCGAACGCCCCGAGCTCGAGCACGGTGCGCCGCCCCGCGGCGTGGGCCGGCCCCGGCAGCGCGGTCAGCGTGCCCCAGCGCGTGCCGCGCGCCTCGACGGCGACCTGCTCCGATCCCGGCGGCAGCGTCGGCGCGCCGCCGGTGCCCATCCACGGCGCGAGCGCCTCGGCGACATCCGATCCGAGCCCGGCGAACGCCACGACGCCGTGCGAGGGGCCGGCGAGCACCACAGGAGCGTCGAGCGTCGCGGCCAGCTGCTCCACCACGTAGTCGACCGGGCTGCGATTGAGCCCGAGCTCGGTGAGCATCGCGTGCACCTCGGCGCGGGCCTGGAGCGCCTCGTTCTGCGCCGCGAGGATGCGCTGGTGCACGCGCTGCGTGATCTGCACGAAGCGGACCTCCTCGCGCAGCACGATGAGCGGCACGCCCGCCTCGTCGCATCGCGCGACGAACACCGGGGGCGCCGCCGTCAGCTGCCGCCCGAGCTCGAGCACGATCGCGGCGACCCCGCTGCCGCCGACCGTGGTGAGCTGCTCGGCGAGCTGGCCGAGCGCACGCTCGTCGCCCGGCCAGCCCGCGCCGGTCGTGAGGATCAGCTCGCCGCCGTCGAGGAGGCCCGCGACGTCGCCGCCGGCGAAGACGTGCGCCCAGCGCACCTCTCGATCGAGCCCCGACGATCCGGCGAGCAGTTCGGGTGCACCGGAGCGCAACTCGGGCAGCGCGATCACCTCGCGCACGGTCGGGAGCGGATGGTGCTCAACCAGATCCTCCATTCTACGATCATACAAACTGTCCGGTAATCGGCCCAAGAGCGGATACTGTGACCGCACCGCAGGCGCAGTTCCGCTGAAATACTGGGATGTATCGCCCTGATGAGCGATCAGACACTTTGACTTGTTACACAGAACACGAAAGAGAGCCCAGCAGCCATGGCACGTATTCCCCACGTCATCGCCGGTGAGAAGGTCACCGACGCCGAGCGCACCCAGCCCGTCTACAACCCGGCGACCGGCGAGGAGCAGCACGAACTGCCCATCGCATCCGTCGCCACCGTCGAGCAGGCCATCGCCGCCGCCAAGGCCGCGCTGCCCGCCTGGCGCCGCACCAGCCTGACCAAGCGCGCCAATGTGTTCTTCAACCTGCGCCAGCTGCTCAAGCAGCGCACCCCCGAGCTCGCCGCCATCGTCACCAGCGAGCACGGCAAGGTCCTCTCCGACGCGGCCGGCGAGGTCGCCCGCGGCCTCGAGAACGTCGAGTTCGCCGCCGGCCTCCTGCACCTGCTGAAGGGCGAGCGCGATGAGCAGGTGTCGACCGGCATCGACGTGCACTCGATCAAGCAGCCCGTGGGCGTGGTCGCCGCGATCACCCCCTTCAACTTCCCGGTCATGGTGCCGCTGTGGATGATCGCGAGCGCGATCGCCTGCGGCAACACCGTGGTGCTGAAGCCCTCGGAGCGCGACCCCTCGGCGTCGGTCTTCATCGCCGACCTCTTCCGCGAGGCCGGCCTGCCCGACGGCGTGCTGAACGTCGTGCACGGCGACAAGACCGCCGTCGACACACTGCTCGACAGCCCTGACGTGAAGGCCGTGAGCTTCGTCGGCTCGACGCCGATCGCGCGCTCGATCTACCAGCGCGCGGCCGCCAATGGCAAGCGCGTGCAGGCGCTCGGCGGCGCGAAGAACCACATGCTCGT
>JAGQTL010000088.1 GCA_020439035.1 Leucobacter sp.
AGGTAGAAGCGCCGCTCGGTCTCGACGACGTAGCGGAACTGGCCGACGATGTCACGGTATTCGCGGAAGAGCGAGAGTTCCGCTTCTCGTTCGTAGTCATCAAGGTCATCGTCGTTCATCCCTCCCATCTTAGACCGGCGCCGGTACGGCCGGGACCGGCCCGGCACGGCCGGTCCGCTGTGCACCATCCGCGTTCTTCGATACGCTTGGCGAAGGGAGATAGCGATCCCTTACATTCTTCACAGGCTGCGCGAGATCGTCTCTCCTCCACGTATGTACGGGACTCGTAGAGATAGAGATAGTGATAATGAACCTGGATTTCCCGTTCTGGCTCAGAGCTTCGCACCTGCTGAACTTCATCCTCATCGGGATGCTGCTTCGCTCCGGATGGGAGATCCTCTCGTCCCTCCCGCGGCTCTGGTGGCGCAACGACTGCGCCCCCGGCACCGAGTGGTTGCGGTTCACTCGACGAAAGCTGCCGAAGGAAGAAGGCGTCTACACCTCGCTCATGGATGAGCGGTCGATCTCGCCGTTGATCGGGCTGCCGGGCAAGGAGAACGTGGGGCTTGGCCGCCACTGGCACGGCTTCTCCGTCATGCTCTGGGTACTCAACGGCGTCGTCTACGTGGCGCTGCTGTTCGGCACGGGACTGTGGCGCAGGATCATCCCGACCTCGTGGGAGGTCTTCCCCGAGGCGTGGGACTCGTTCAAGACCTACCTGAGCTTCCAGACGCCCTCCATCGAGCATTTCCAGCCGTACGACGCGCTGCAGATGCTCGGCTACAGCTTCGTGATCTTCATCCTGGCGCCGTTCCTGATCCTCACCGGGCTCGGGATGTCGCCCGCGATCCGCTCGCGATACCCCTGGTACGTCAAGCTCCTCGGCGGGCACCAGGGCGCGCGTTCGATGCACTTCATCAGCATGGTGCTCATGACCGGCTTCATCGTGATGCACGTGGGCCTGGTCTTCCTCGTGCACCGCGAATACAACCTCGTGCACATGGCGTTCGGCGACGTCGACACGGCGCGCTACGCTCAGGCCTTCGTCATCATCGTCGGCACCGTCGTCGCCGTGATCGTCTTCTGGATCGCGCTCAGCTACCTCACGCTCGCGAACCGGAACCGGGCTCACCGCTTCCTCGTCTGGTTCAGCGAGCTCGGCCGCCGCACCTTCCTGAACTGGATGCGCCCCCGCATGGCGAGCCAGAGCGTCTACACGGACGACGACATCTCGGAGTTCCACTGGACCAACGGGCTTCCGCCGACCCAGGACGAGTCCGCGGAGTACGTCGCGGCCCGTGAGAACGGGTGGGAGGGCTACACCATCACGCTCGGCGACGACACGGGCAGCGGCGCCTCCCGCGTGCTCACCGTGGATGACATCCGCGAACTCCCGCAGACCTCCTACATCGCCACCCACTCCTGCATGCAGGGCTGGTCGGCGACGAGCCGTTGGACCGGCGTGCGCCTCTCCGACCTGCTCGCGCTGCTCGGGCCGAAACCCGAGGGTGCGAACTACGTGCTGGTCGAGTCGTACGGGCTCGCGCAGAAGATGGTCGACAATCGGCCGCGCGAACCGTTCTACGCCTGCTACGACATCCAAACCGCGATGGAGGACAACACGATCCTCGCGTACGAGCGGAACGGGCGCCCGCTCGATATCCATCTCGGTGCGCCGGCGCGCATGCGCGTGGAGTCCAACCACGGGTACAAGATGGTGAAGTGGGTGCGCTCGATCCGCTGGGTCGCCGACTACTCCGAATACGGCGACGGCCGGGGCGGCACCCGTGAAGACTCGGCTTTCCAAGCGCTGAACGGACGGATCTGATGTCAGAGACAAGCGACCCCATCGTCTCCACCACCTTCGAAGTGGCCGGTGTGCGCACGGAGGACGAGGTACTGAAAGCGCTTCAGGCGTTGTTCGACGTGTTCGCCGATGAGGGCCTCGGCCAGGCGACCTTCGAGGTGACCGACGACGGCGCCACGCATTTGATCGTGAAGCACCGCAGGTCGGTCACGCCCGACCGCGCGGTGATCGCCCAGGTCCTCGCCGAGGCGGGCGACTTCCGTCTGATCGACTGAACGCGCGCCGGCTGCGCAGCCGGCGATCCCGGCGATCCCGGCGATCCCGGCGAGTCGGCGATTCCGGGCGATCCCGGCGATCCCGGGCGCACGATTGCGCGATCGCGGCATTTTTCGAAACTTTGTTCTAGGTATCCGTCTGACTGAAGTAGGATCGAGCCGTGGCAGAGGAGCGAGCGCGGCATCCGGTCGGCGGAGTGGACTACCCCCGCACCATGCAGGAGCTCCAAGCCTGGTTCCCCGACGACGCCGCCTGCCTGGCCTACCTGGAGCGGCTGCGATGGGGTGCGGGCTTCTCCTGCCCGCTGTGCTCCGGGGCATCGTTCTGGCAGGCCGGCGACGGGCTCCGGGTATGCCGCGCGTGCCAGCGGCGAACCTCGGTGACCGCGGGGACGATCTTCCACCGCACCCGCTCTCCGCTCCAGCTGTGGTTCATGGCGGCATGGCTGATCACCGCGCAGAAGAACGGGATGAGCGCACAATCGCTGCAGCGCGTTCTCGGACTGCGCTCGTACGAGACGGCGTGGGCCTGGCTGCACAAGTTCCGACGCGCGATGGTGCGAGAAGGCCGCGACCGCCTGCGCGGCCAGGTCGAGGTCGGCGAGACCCTCGTCGACGGCGTCTCGGCCGGCTACGCCGGCGGATCCACCGGGCGGGCGTGTGTGATGGTCGCGGTCGAAAAGCCCGGCCCGGGGCGGGTGCTGGGCCGGATCCGGCTCGGACTCGCCGATCGGCCCGGCACCCCCGGGCTCATGAACTTCGCCCGGAATGCGGTCGAGCCCGGCTCCATCGTCCGCACCGACGGGGCCCTCCCCGGAGTGCGCCTCGTCGCATCGTTGCTGCAGCGCTGGCTCACCGGCACGCTGCATTACGGAGTCGCCGGCCATCACCTGCCGTACTACCTGGACGAGTTCACGTTCCGCTTCAATCGCCGCAGTGCGGATCATCGCGGCCTGCTGTTCTACCGGCTTCTGGAACAGGCCGTGGTCACCGACCCGCACCCGCTCGAGGAGATCCTGGATCCGGATCACAACCCGTACTGGAACTTCAGTTAACCAGATACCCCGAACAAAGGTTCGAATATTGCTTCATGCCTCAGCTCGCGACCGTTCGCTCGCTGCAGCAGCGCATCACCGAGATGCAGCCGCTGCGGCTCGACGAGCGCGCGCTGCCGACCGCTCCCGAACTGGCTCCGCTGCTGCCCGAGGGCGCGCTGCGGCGGGGATGCGCATATGCGGTGCAGGGCTCCCGCTCGCTCGCGCTCGCACTGCTCGCCGCGGCTTCGGCATCGGGGCTCTGGTGCGCGGTGATCGGATGCTCGGAGTTCGGCGCCGAGGCGGCGGCGGGGATCGGGATCGCGCTCGATCGCTGCGTGCTCGCCCCCGATCCCGGTGATCATGCGCTCGGTCTCGCCGGGCTGCTGAGCGAAACCTTCTCGATCGTGGTGCTGCACCCGCCTGGCAGGGTCGGGCCGAGGGACGCGGAGCGCCTCTCCGCGCGCCTGCGCGAGCACGGCTCGGCGCTCGTCGTGACCGGGGACTGGCCGAGAACCGAAGGATCGCTGCACGTCACGGGCTCGCGGTGGAGCGGGCTCGACCGGGGCGGGGGGATGCTCACCGCACGGGAGCTCGCGGTGCGATCACGGGATCGGCGCGGGATCCTGCACCACACCGTGCGCTTCGAACGCGGTGCCATCCGCGCGGGTGGCGCGGGCGGCGCGGATGGCGGCGTGGCGGGCGGGATCGGCGCGGCGGGTCATGCCGGGGTCGCGTCGCTCCGGCCGCCTCGAGCGCGCGAATCGGCGGCGTCGTGATGCCGTCGATCGAGCGGATCATGATGGTGCGCGTGCCGGACTGGCCGGTGCATGCGCACCGGCTCGAGACCGAGGCGACGGCGGCCGGAGCGCACCGGGAGGGCTCCCCCGCGCCGGGCGGGAACCCCGCACCGCAGCCCGCACCGCAGCCCGCACCGCAGCCCGCACCGCTCGCGCTCGTATCGAGGCACCTCGTGATCGCCTGCAACGAGGCCGCACGCACCGAGGGTGTGCGTGCGGGGCTCCGC
The DNA here is from genome assembly GCA_020439035.1 of Leucobacter sp. Taxonomy (GTDB): domain Bacteria; phylum Actinomycetota; class Actinomycetes; order Actinomycetales; family Microbacteriaceae; genus Leucobacter. The sequence goes on from JAGQTL010000088.1 coordinate 4,144, forward strand.
GTGCGCGAGGCGCAGAGCCGCTGCCCCGGGCTCGTCGTGCACCCGCACGATCCCGAAGTCGATGCTCGCCGCTTCGCACCGGTGATCGCCGCGCTCGAGCGCCTCGTGCCCGGCGTCGCACCGCTCGAGCCCGGCCACTGCGCGATACGCGCACGCGGGCCGGCTCGCTACTACGGGGGTGAAGCGCCGGCCGCGATCGCGGTGCTCGAGGCGCTGGGCGGCCTCGGCCTGCCCGATTCGCGCATCGGCATCGCCGATGGGCGCTTCGCCGCAGAACAGGCGGCGCTCGCCGGGCCGCACGACCCCGGCATCGCCGCGCCGCACCCGGGGGTGCGGATCGTCGCCCCGGGCGCATCCGCGGCATTTCTGCACCCCCTGCCGGTTGAGCGGGCCGCGGACACGACGCTCGCCGCGCTGCTGCACGGTCTCGGCATCCGCACGCTGGGCGCGCTCGCCGCGCTGCCGGAGGCCGCAGTCGGGCAGCGCTTCGGCGCTCCGGGGGTCTCGGCGCATCGACGCGCTGCCGGCGTGCCGACGACGCGCGGCGCGGAGATCCAGCCCCGCACACCCGCGCGCGATCACGCTGCGGAGCTCCCCTTCGAGCCGCCGATCGACACCGCGGATCGGCTCGCCTTCGCCTGCGCCGGGCTCGCCGAGCGGTTCCTCGACGGGCTGCTCCGAGCCGACCTCGTCTGCACCGCCCTGCGCGTCGAGCTCACCGACGACGCCGGCGGCGAGCACACGCACGTCTGGCAGCACCCGGGGCGCTTCACCGCAGCCGATATCGTCAACCGCATACGCTGGCAGGCCGGCGCGATGCCGAGAGACGTCGAACAAGCCGGTGCGGGGATCAGCGCGGTGCGCATCGCACCCGCCCGCACCGACCGCGTCTCCGCGCACGAGCCCGGGCTCTGGCAGGCCGGCGCGAGCGAACGCGTGCATCACCATGCGACCCGGGCCCAGAACCGGCTCGGTCACGCCGGCATCGGCACCGTGCAGCTGACCGGCGGGCGACTGCTCGTCGACCGCCAGCGCTTCGTGCCGTGGGGCACCGCCGATGCGGCCCCGGCCCGGAGCGCGGAGCGGCAGCGAGCGCGGGTCGGCCAACGCGGGCCCTGGCCGGGGGCCATCCCCGCGCCCGCGCCCAGCGTCGTGTTCCCGCACCCGCCACCGGTCGAGCTCATCGACGCACGCAGGCGGCCCGTGCTGATCGACGGGGAGGATCTGCTCACCGCGGATCCCGCGCACGTACGCTTCCGGAACCGCGAGGCGCTGCCCGTGCACGGCTGGTCGCTCCCCTGGCCGCTCCGCGAGCGGGGCTGGGCGGGTGCGCCCCCGCGGTTCCGCCTGCAGGTGCAACTCGCGAGCGGGGACGCCTGGCTGCTGCTGCATGAATCGGGCCGCTGGTTTGCCGAGGGGAGGTACGACTGACATGGGGTGGAAGAACCCGCCGATCCCTTGGACCGAGTTCGAGCGGCGGCTCTCGAGCCGCCCTTCGTCGCCGCGGCCCCCCGATCCCCCCCTCTCCGCCGGTGCTCCGCGCACCCCCGCCGCGGGAACCGCGGGAACCGACGGCGCAGGCGAAGCAGGCGGAGCAGGCCCGGCACGCCCTCCGCGCACGCCCTACGCGGAGCTGCACGCCCACTCGCACTACAGCTTTCTCGATGGCGCCTCCTCCCCCGAGGCCCTCGTCGAGGCGGCTGCGCGCCTGGAGCTCACCGGGATCGCCCTCACCGACCACGACGGCCTCTACGGGGCCGCGCTCTTCGCCGAGGCCGCGGAGGCGCACAACCGAAAGGCGGGAGCGGTCGGCGGTTCCAAAACCCCGCTCCTCACCGTCTACGGCGCGGAGCTGTCGCTCGGCCTCGACACCCCGCAGCTCGGCGTCACGGATCCGGCGGGCACCCATCTGCTGGCGCTCGCGCGCGGCGCAGCCGGCTATCATCGGCTCGCCGCAGCGATCACCGAGGCGCAGCTCGCGGGCGGCGAGAAGGGGCGGCCGAGCTACGACCTCGAGGCGCTCGCCGGGGCGAGCGGGGGCGAGTGGGCGATCCTCACGGGGTGCCGGAAAGGCGCCGTGCGCCGCGCGCTCGATGCCGCGACCAATCGCAGCGACGGCGAAGCCGGCGCGCGCGCCGAAGTCGATCGGCTCATCGCCCTCTTCGGCCGCGAGAACATCCACGTCGAGCTCACCGACCACGGATACCCCGAAGACAGCGCGCGCAATACGCGCCTCGCCGAGCTCGCCGCCGAGGCGGGCCTGCCCACCATCGTCACCAGCAACGTGCACTACGCCGCGCAAACAGATGCCTCGCTCGCCGAGGCGATGGCCGCGATCCGCGCACGGCGCAGCCTCGACGAGATGGATCCGTACCTGCCCGCCACGGGCGGTGCCCGGCTGCGTAGCGGCGAGGCCATGCTGCGACGCCACGCCAGTCACCCCGACGCCATCGCCCGCACGGTTCCCCTCGCCCGCGAACTCGCGTTCCCGCTGAAGGCCGCGAGGCCCCGGCTGCCCTCGATCGAGTTGCCCGCGGGGTGCACGCAGATGGACTGGCTGCGCGTGCTCGTGCATCGGGGGGCCGAACGGCGCTACGGCGCGGCGCTCGATGCGCCCCCGTCCGGAGCCGTGCCGCTTCGCGGATCCGCCCTCGCCGAGCACCGGCGCGAGCGGCTCGCCCGCGAGCTCGCGGTCATCGAGCAGAAGGGCTTCCCCGGCTACTTCCTCATCGTGCACGATCTGGTCCGCGAGGCCCGCGCGCGCGGGATCCTGTGCCAGGGGCGCGGCTCCGCCGCGAACTCCGCGGTCTGCTACGTGCTCGGCATCACCGAGGTCGACTCGATCCGCTACGACCTGCCCTTCGAGCGCTTCCTCTCGAGCATGCGCGACGAGGAGCCCGACATCGACGTCGACTTCGACTCGGAACGGCGGGAAGAGATCATCCAGTACGTCTACGACCGCTACGGCAGACGCAACGCGGCGCAGGTCGCGAACGTCATCACCTATCGCCCCAAGGCCGCCATCCGGGACGCCGCGAAGGCGCTCGGCCACAGCCCGGGCCGGCAGCGCGCCTGGACGAAGAGCCTAGAGCGCGGCAGCGGTCTCGGCAGCGGTCTCGGTGGCGACTCGCAGAGCCCGATCCCGGAACCGGTGCGAGAACTCGCCGCGCGATTGCTCACGGCGCCCCGGCACCTCGGCATCCACTCCGGCGGCATGGTGCTGACCGAGCAGCCCGTGGGCGAGGTGTGCCCGATCGAGCACGCCCGCATGGAACGGCGCACCGTGCTGCAGTGGGACAAGGAGAGCTGCGCGGCGATGGGGCTCGTCAAGTTCGACCTGCTCGGCCTCGGCATGCTGAGCGCGCTGCAGAAGACGATCGACCTCGTCGCACGGCACACCGGCGAGCAGTGGACGATCGCCACGATCCCGCAGGAGGAGCCGGGCGTCTACGACATGCTCTGCCGGGGCGACGCGATCGGGGTGTTCCAACTCGAGAGCCGCGCGCAGCTGAACACCCTGCCCCGCTTGCTGCCCCGCGAGTTCTACGACCTCGTCGTCGAGATCGCACTCATCCGCCCCGGCCCGATCCAGGGCGGCACGGTGCACCCGTACCTGCGGCGACGCAGCGGCAAGGAGCCGATCACCTACCCGCACCCGAAGCTCAAACCGGTGCTGAAGCGCACGCTCGGGATCCCCCTCTTCCAGGAGCAGCTCATGCAGATGGCGATGGCCATCGGCGGATGCAATGCCGAGGACGCCGACCTGTTGCGCCGATCGATGGGGTCGAAGCGCGGTGAGGAGCGCATCGAAAGGTTGAAGGAGAAGCTCTTCGCGGGGATGGCCGCGAACGGGATCACCGGGACCGAGGCCGACCTCATCTACGAGCAGATCGAGGCGTTCGCGAGCTTCGGCTTCGCCGAAAGCCACTCCATCAGCTTCGCGCTGCTCGTCTACGTGAGCGCCTGGTGCAAACTGCACTACCCCGCCGCTTTTCTGGCGGGACTGCTGCGGTCGCAGCCGATGGGGTTCTACGCCCCGCGCACCCTGGTGGAGGATGCCCGACGGCACGGGGTGCGGGTGCTGCCGCCCGACGTGCAGCGATCCGAGGCGCACGCGGACCTCGAGCCGCTCGCGGATCGCCGCAGCACCGCGGCGGCACCGGAGGCGCGGCCGCCCGGAGGCGCCCGATCCTGCACCGACACGGAGCAACCCCCGGTCGGCCCGTTCGATGCATCCGCGCCGGACAGGAGCGGCGCCCACCGCCGTGACGGGGCATTCGCGGTACGGCTCGGGCTCGCGAGCGTGCGCGGCATCGACGTGCGTACGGGCGAGCGGATCGCCGCTGCACGACACGGCGGCGGCGCATTCACGGACCTCGCCGACCTCGCGCGGCGCGCGGACCTCGACCGCTCCCAGCTCGAGGCGCTCGCCGCGGCGGGGGCCTGCGACGGGCTCGGCCTCAGCCGCCGTGCCGCCATGTGGGCGGCGGGGCCCGCGGCCGACAATCGCGAGCGCTTCCTCCCCGGCATCGCCGTGCACGTGCAGCCGCCGCTGCTGCCGGTGCTGAGCCCCGCGGAGCAGACCGAGCTCGACGCCTGGATGACCGGGATTCCGCTCGAGACCCACCCGCTCGCACTCGCGCGAACCTGGCTCGACGGGCGGGGCGCGATCCGATCCGATCGGGTGCGCACCATCCCCGCGGGCAGCTCGGTCGAGGTGGCCGGGCTCGTCACGCATCGGCAGCGGCCCGGTACCGCGGGCGGCATCGTCTTCCTCACGCTCGAAGACGAGGCGGGCAGCGTCAACGTCGTGGCGTGGCGCGATGTCTGGCTCCGGTATCGGGCCATCGCCCGCTCCTCCCCCGCGCTCATCGTGCGCGGGGCGCTCGAGCGCTCGCCCGAAGGCGTGGTGAATGTGATCGCGCACCACTTCGCACCGCTCGCCGCACCGGCCGGCGTCTTCTCCCGGGATTTCCGGTGACCATTCCCGGCGCCCGCGCTCCGCCCCGCCCGCGCCCGCGCTCCGCCCCGCCCGCGCCCGCGCTCCGCCCCGCCGGTACCGGCGGCGGGAATACCGCACCCCGCCCTCCGGTTGCACCGATCATGGCTGCCACGCTCTCCCTGCTCGATCTCGCGACGGTCGAACTCGACGCCGCCGGAGAGGGCGACTCGGCCGGCGCCCTCGCGCACTCCGTCGAGTTGGCCCGCGTCGCGGAGACCGGCGGCTACGCCCGCGTCTGGTACGCCGAGCATCACAACATGCCCTCGATCGCCTCGAGCGCCCCCGCGGTGCTGATCGCGCACGTCGCGGCGCACACCGAGCGGATCGGGCTCGGCGCGGGCGGCGTCATGCTGCCGAACCACGCACCGCTCGTCGTGGCCGAGCAGTTCGGCATGCTGGCCCAGCTGCACCCTGGCCGCATCCATCTCGGCCTCGGGCGCGCTCCCGGCACCGACGGCGCCACCTTCCGCGCGTTGCGGCGCACCTACGCCGACGCCGAGAACTTCCCGAACGACGTGCTCGAGCTCCAGAGCTACCTCTCCGGAGAGCTGCCGAGGAACGCCGTGAACGCCTACCCGGGCCGCGGCACCCGCGTGCCGCTCACGATCCTCGGATCCAGCCTCTTCGGCGCGAACCTCGCCGCGCAGCTCGGGCTGCCCTTCTCCTTCGCCTCGCACTTCGCGCCGCAGGCGCTGCAGGCGGCAGTACGCCACTATCGCAGCACCTACACACCCAGCGAGACGCACCCGGAGCCCCACGTCAGCGCCGGCGTGAACGTGATCGCCGCGGAGAACGACGAGGCGGCCGAGTTCGTCTTCGCCCGCGCCGAGCTCGAACGCGTGCGGAGCTTCCTCTCGCGGGGCAGAGAAACGCCGCTCACGCGCGACGAGGCCGCCGCGTTGATCGATACGCCGGCGGGGCGTGAGATTCGCGGCATGCTGCGCTACACGGCCATCGGGGGCGAGGAGCGGGTGCGGGCAGAGCTCGCGGCATTCGCCGAGTTCGCCGACGCCGACGAGCTCATCACCGTGCACCCGACCCCGACCCGGGCCGAGCAGCTCGCCTCGGTCCGCATCGCGGCGCCCGCGGGCTGAACCGCGCACCCGCGCACCGGCGATCGATAGGCTGGCATCGTGCACACTCCCACTGCCCTGCCCTACGTTTCGACGGCGCTGCTGACCGACCGCTACGAGCTGACGATGATCGATGCCGCGCTCCAGGCCGGCACCGCGCATCGACGCAGCGCCTTCGAGGTCTTCGCGCGGCGGCTCTCCGGGGCCCGCCGCTACGGCGTGGTCGCGGGCACCGGGCGGTTCCTCGAAGCGCTCGAGCGGTTCCGCTTCGGCGACGAGGAGCTCGAGTTCCTGCGCGAGGCGCGAGTCGTCGGCGACGCCACCATCGACTGGCTGTCCGACTACCGATTCAGCGGTGACATCTGGGGATACCCCGAGGGCGAGGTCTTCTTCCCCGGCTCACCCGTGCTCACCGTGGAATCGACGTTCGCCGAAGGCGTGCTGCTCGAGACGCTCGCGCTCAGCGTCTTCAACTACGACTGCGCGGTCGCCACTGCGGCCTCGCGCATGAGCCACGCCGCGCAGGGCAAGCCGCTCGCCGAGATGGGATCGCGGCGCACCGGCGAACGCAGCGCCGTTTCCGCCGCCCGCGCCGCCTACATCGCGGGATTCAGCGCGACGTCGAATCTCGAGGCGGGGCGCCGCTACGGCATACCGACCATGGGCACCGCCGCGCACGCCTTCACGCTGCTGCACGATAGCGAGCGCGAGGCCTTCGCCGCGCAGGTCGCCGCGCTCGGCACCGGCACCACGCTGCTCGTCGACACCTACGACATCGAGCAGGGCGTGCGCACCGCCGTCGAGGTGGCCGGCACCGGGCTCGGCGCGGTCCGCATCGACTCCGGCGACCTGCCCGTCGTCGTGGCGCGCGTGCGCGAGCTGCTCGACGAGCTCGGCGCAACCCGCACTCGCATCACGGTGACGAACGACCTCGACGAGCACACCGTCGCAGCGCTCGCCTCGTCCCCCGTCGATTCCTTCGGCGTGGGCACGTCGGTGGTCACCGGCTCGGGCACCCCGGCCATGGGCATGGTCTACAAGCTCGTCGCGCACGAGAATGGCGCCGGCGAGTGGGTCGCCGTCGCGAAGAAGTCCGCCGACAAGGTCTCGGTCGGCGGGCGCAAGAGCGTGCGCCGGCTGTTCGACGCGGAGGGCACGGCGCGCGCGGAACTGTGCTTCCTCGGCGATGGGCCGGGCGGCGACCCCGAGGGTGCGTCGATCGGCGCGCAGGCACGCGAGGTGCTCGTGCCGCTGGTGCTCGCGGGCGAGATCCAGCCGCAGCACACCGGGCGCGAGGGCATCCTGGCCGCGCGGGAGCGTCACGTTCGCGCCGTGGCCGAACTGCCGCCCATCGCGATGAGCCTCACCCGGGGCGATCCGGCGATCCCCACCGAGTACCGCTGATCCGGGACCGGGCCGGGCCTTCGCCTCACTTCCGCATGCGCTCGTAGATGCGCTTGCAGTCCGGGCACACCGGGAACTTCTCGGGATCGCGCGACGGCGTCCACTTCTTGCCGCACAGCGCGCGCACCGGCTTGCCGGTCACCGCCGACTCGACGATCTTGTCCTTCGGCACATAGTGCGAGAAGCGCTCGTGATCGCCGTCCTCGAGCTGGTCCTGCTCCAGCAACTGCTCGAGCTCGCGGTCGAGCACGTCGGTACCGCCGCCGATCGAGCCGCCACCGGTCGAGTCTCCGCCCTGGTTCCGCGTGAAAATCCCCATGGACGCCCTTCTAAGTGTCAA
>JAGQTL010000089.1 GCA_020439035.1 Leucobacter sp.
CAACCCGGTCGCGGTCATGCCGCTGATCGAGGTGGTGAAGGTGCCGACCACGAACGATGCGAGCCTCGCCACCGCGATGGACGTGGCGAAGAAGCTGGGCAAGAGCGCGGTGATCACCGCGGATCGCCCCGGCTTCGTCGTGAACCGTCTGCTCGCCAAGGTGTTCGGCGAGGCGGCTCGCGCCCTCGACGAGGGCACGCCGGTCGACGTGGTCGAGCGCGCCTACGCGCCCATCGGGCTGCCGATGGGGCCGTTCGAGCTCATCGACCTGGTCGGCTGGAAGGTGGCCGCGCACGTGCAGGACACCATGGTGGGCGCGTTCCCCGAGCGCTTCTACGCCTCCGAGAACCTGCATCGGGCGGCCGAGCTCGATGAGGTCGTGGTGAAGAACAAGCACGGCAAGGTCGAAGACCTCTCCAAGGCCGCGAAGAACGCCTTCGTGCTCGGGAAGACGGCGGTGCCCGAGGACGAGATCCTGCGGCGCGTTCAGGACGGGCTCGCGACCGAGATCAAGCTCATGCTTGATGAGGGCGTCGTCGCCGCGGCCGAAGACATCGACCTGTGCATGATCCTCGGTGCCGGCTGGCCGTTCCAGGCGGGCGGTGCCACGCCCTACCTCGACCGGGTCGGAGCAAGCGAACGGGCATTCGGTGCGAAGTTCCACACTCCGCCGATCGCCGGGGTGCACGCGTAGGCCGCCCCTCGGGCTGCGCCGGCGACGCGAGTCGCAGGATCCGCCCGGCACGAGTCAGTCGGCCGGATCCTGCGGCGGCGCGCGTCGTGTGCTCCCCTACTCGGGCCGCGCGATCGGTATGCGGGTCCCGCGCACCTGTTCGGCGACCGTCGCCGCGATGCGCTCGGCGGTGAGGCCGGCCTGCTCGAGCAGCTCGGCCCTCGACGCATGCTCGGGGAACTCGTCCGGGAGCCCGAGTTCGCTCACGGCCGTGTCGACGCCCGCATCGCGCAGCGCCTGCCGGATCCGCGTGCCGACGCCGCCGACGCGAATGCCGTCTTCGATGCTGATCAGCAGCCGGTGGTCGCGCGCAAGCTCCACCACGGCGTCCGCGACCGGCACGACCCACCTCGCGTCGACGACGGTCGCGGAGATTCCTTCGCGTTCGAGGAGCTTCGCCGCTTCGACGGCGATACGGCTCATCGGCCCGACGCCGACGAAGAGCACATCCGCCGGGCCGTCGGTGGACTCGTGCAGCAGGTCGACCCCGCCCTCCAGTCGGCGTAGGGCCGGGATCGGGGTGCCGGCCGGCCCCTTCGGATAGCGGATCACGGTCGGGCCGTCGTCGATTCTCGTCGCCTCCGCCAGCACCTCGCGGAGCGACGGCACATCGCGCGGGGCCGCGATCCTGATTCCGGGCACGACCTGCAGCACCGCGAGATCCCACACGCCGTTGTGGCTCGCGCCGTCCGGGCCGGTAATGCCGGCGCGATCGAGCACGAATGTCACGCCGGCGCGGTGCAGAGCGACGTCCATGAGGAGCTGGTCGAATGCGCGATTCGTGAAGGTCGCGTACAGGGCAACCACGGGATGCAGCCCGCCGTACGCGAGGCCGGCGGCCGTTGTGACCGCGTGCTGTTCGGCGATCCCCACGTCGTACACGCGGCCCGGGAATCGCTCGGCGAACCGCGAGAGGCCCGTCGGCGCCAACATCGCCGCGGTGATCCCGACAATGCGTTCATCCGCCTCGGCGAGCTCGACGATGGCCTCGCCGAATGCGGCCGTGAAGCTCATCGCGCCGCCCTGGCCGAGCGCCGCGCCGGTGCCCGGATCGATCTGGCCGATCGCGTGGAACTGGTCGGCCTCGTCGTTCTCGGCCGGCGCATACCCCCGGCCCTTCTCCGTGATGACGTGCACGAGGGTCGGGCGGCCGTACCCCTTCGCCTGCTGCAGCGCGTGCTCCACGGCCTCGAGGTCGTGCCCGTCCACGGGCCCAACGTACTTGATGTCGAGGTTGCTGTAGAGATCCTGGTTGCCGGATGCGCGGCTGACGAAGCCACGAAGCGCCCCGCGCGTCGCGCGGTACACCGTGCGGCCCGGCGTGCCGAGCCGGCCGAAGAGCCGCTCGCTCCCCTCCTGCAGCTCCCGATAGCCACCGGTGACGCGCACACGGTTGAGGAATCGCGCCATGCCGCCGATCGTCGGCGCGTAGGAGCGCCCGTTGTCGTTGACGACGATCACCAGGTTGCGATCGTTGTCGTCGGTGATGTTGTTCAGCGCCTCCCACGTCATGCCGCCGGTGAGGGCGCCGTCGCCGACCACGGCGACCACGTGCCGATCCGATTGGCCGGTTCGCGCGAAGGCCCGGCTGATGCCGTCCGCCCAGCTCAGCGAGCTCGACGCGTGCGAGCTCTCGACGATGTCGTGCACGCTCTCGGCCCGCTGCGGATACCCCGCGAGCCCCCCGCGCTGGCGCAGGCGTGAGAAGTCCTGCCGCCCGGTCAACAGCTTGTGCACGTAGCTCTGGTGCCCGGTATCCCACACGATCGGGTCGCGCGGCGAGTCGAACACCCGGTGCAGCGCGATGGTCAGCTCGACCACGCCGAGATTCGGCCCGAGGTGCCCGCCGGTCTTCGCGACCTCGGCGATCAGGAACTCCCGGATCTCCGCCGCGAGCGTCCGCAACTCCTCGCCGTCCAGCGCATCGAGATCGCGCGGGCCGGTGATTCGTTCGAGCATTCCTCCAGTCTAGTGTTCGTGCGGGAGGGCCGGCGCGGCCTGGTGGGCCTCGAGATATGACGACGGAGGCCCCCGCGCCTCGGTGCTTCGAGGGGCGAGGGCCTCCGCCGTGGGCGGCGCGGGTCAGACCAGCGAGCGCAGCACGTACTGCAGGATGCCGCCGTTGCGGTAGTAGTCGAACTCGTCGAGGGTATCGATCCGGCAGAGCACCGGCACCTTCAGCATCTCGCCG
>JAGQTL010000090.1 GCA_020439035.1 Leucobacter sp.
TGCCGAAGCAGATGCCGAAGTAGGGCACCCCGTCGCGGAGCAGTTCGCGCAGCACGAGGACCTGGGTATCGGAGGCCGCCGGGTCGCCGGGGCCGTTCGAGTAGAAGAGCGAATCCGGCGCCAGCTCGCGGATCTCGTCGAGCGAGGTGGAGGCCGGGAGCACCGTGACGTCGAAGCCGTGCTCGGACAGGTACTGCACGGTCGCGCGCTTGATGCCGAGGTCGAGCACGGCGATGGACCCGACGCGCTCGATACCCTCGGCCGCCGGCACGGTGTAGCGCTCGGGGGTCGTGACCTCGTCGGAGAGGTTCTTGCCGCTCATACCCTCCTGCTCGCGCACGAGCGCCAGCTGCTCGTCATCGCTCAGCTCGAGCGCGGTGCCGGAGAAGACGCCGGCGCGCATCGCGCCCGCCGAGCGGATGTGTTTCGTGATGGCGCGCGTGTCGACGCCGGAGATGCCGACGACACCGTCGCGCACGAGATCCTCGTCGAGCGATCGCTCGGCGCGGAAATTCGAGACGCGCCGCGCGGGGTCGCGCACGATGTAGCCCGACACCCAGATCTTGCGGGACTCCATGTCGGTGTCGTTGGTGCCGGTGTTCCCGATGTGCGGGGCGGTCATCAGCACGATCTGGCCGGCGTAGGACGGGTCGGTCAGCGTCTCCTGGTAGCCTGTCATCCCGGTCGAGAATACGACCTCTCCGAGCGTCTGGCCGGTCGCCCCGTAGGCCCGGCCGTCGTAGCGCGCACCGTCTTCGAGGACGAGCACCGCGCGGCCGCCGGGGATGGCGCTCTCCGGCGGCATCGCCACCGGCGAATCGCTCATCAGCGCTGAATAGTCTCCTGTGGTCACGCGTCCTCCTGCGTTGTCGTGGTCGTGGTCGCGCCCGCCTCAGGGGCGCTCGTCGTGTGCGGCTCGGCGGTCGAGATCCGCTCAATCGCCAGGCCGAATGCCTGCTGCTGCGCGCGCTCCGCGAACCGGAACGCCGATTCCAGCACCCGCTCGGGCGCGGTGCTCATCGCCGTGGGCGGCACCCACCGCAGCAGCGCCAGTCCGCCGGGCTCCACGCCCTTGCCCACCCGGCTGCTCGCCGAGGCGACACCGCGCACCCGCGCGGCATCGATCTGCACCGGCGACTCCCCGACGACGGCGATCTCGACGCCGTCGCAGTGCACCGTCACGTCGGCCCAGCCCTTGTAGCGGAGCCCGGGAATCGCCAGCCGTTCGAAGGGGTCGGTCTCGAGCGTGGTCGAGACGTACCCGACGCGGGCGAACTGCGCGATGACGTCGCCCCCGAGCGGATGCGCGGGCGCGGTGCGGAACGTCTCCGAGTCGCGCCGCGTGCGGGCTCGCCAGCCCCACCACATGCCGACGAAGATGAGCACCGTCAGCAGCACCCACAGAGCGGTGAACTCGGTGCGGTTCATGGCGAGGATCGGGGTCGTCATCTGCGGCATCACGCGGTCTCCCCCGTCGTCGTCGCACGAGCGCTCGCGGCGCTCGCCGCCACCGTTGCGGCATCGACCAGCGGGCCATCGCCGTCGGCGCTCTCGTTCTCGCAGTCGAGGGTGAGGTAGCCGTGCCGGATCGTGTAGGCGATGCGCCCCGGCAGCCGCATGTCGAGGAAGGGCGAGTTCTTGCTGAGCCCCTTCAGGTGAGAAAGGTTGAAGACGCTCGAGCAGTCGGGATCGACGAGCGCGATGTCGGCGACCTGACCGGCCTCGAGCGCGCTCGGGTGCCCTCGCAGGCGGCCGATCTCGGCCGGCTTCTGCGACAGCAGCCGCTCCAGCTCGGCCCAGCTGGTGTGCCCTTCGTTCACGAGCGCGAGCAGTGCGATCGGCAGCGCCGACTCGAGGCCCACCATGCCGAAGGCCGCGGCGCCCCACTCGCACTCCTTGGCCTCCGCCGGATGCGGGGCGTGGTCGGTGGCGATGATGTCGATGACGCCCTCGGCGACGGCGGCGCGCAGCGCCTTCACGTCTTCGTCGCGGCGCAGTGGGGGGTTCACCTTGTAGCGGGCGTCGTAGCTGCGCGCCAGCTCCTCGGTGAGGATCAGGTGGTGCGGGGTCACCTCGGCG
>JAGQTL010000091.1 GCA_020439035.1 Leucobacter sp.
GAAGAACCCCGACATCGCCGAGCTCGCGCGGGGCAAGGCCGGGCGCCTCATCGGCAACCTCACGGGCCTGCTCGCCACGCTCAAGGGCCTCTCACTCGCCTACAACCGCGACCTGCAAGAGGACAAGGAGCCGGTGTTCGACTCGGTGCAGCAGCTCGAGGTGCTGCTGCCGGCGTTCGCCGGCATGGTTGCGACGCTCACGTTCAACACCGAGCGGATGGCCGAGCTCGCGCCCCAGGGCTTCTCTCTCGCGACCGATGTTGCGGAGTGGCTGGTGAAGCAGGGCGTGGCGTTCCGCGATGCCCATGAGATCTCGGGCGAGCTGGTGCGGTTCTGCGAGGAGCGCGGGCTCGAGTTGCACGAGCCCTCGGACGCCGAGCTGGCCGGCGTTTCGGCTCATCTCACGCCAGCCGTGCGCGAGGTGCTCACGATCGAGGGCTCGGTGAACAGTCGCACGGGCGCGGGCGGCACGGCATCGGTGCGGGTCGCCGAGCAGCTCGCGACGCTCGGCGAGCGGATCGCTGAGTTCCGCGCGTAAGGTTCCCGGGGCGGGCCGGCCCGCGAGGCGCGGTACGATGGCAGGCGTGTCTGCAGTAGATGAACGCGCCGAGATGATGGCCGCCCAGCGCAACGACGACAGCTTCGCCACCCTTTGGGACGAGCTGGAATGGCGCGGGCTCATCCACGTCTCGACCGACCCCGGGGCCCTATCCGACCTGTTCGAGGGCGAGCCGTTCACCTATTACTGCGGCTTCGATCCCACGGCTCCCAGCCTGCACCTCGGCAACCTCGTGCAGCTCCTCCTGCTGCGCCGGCTGCAGCTCAAGGGCCACAAGCCCCTGGGGCTCGTCGGCGGCTCCACCGGCCTCATCGGCGATCCGCGTCCGACGGCCGAGCGCACGCTCAACAGCCGCGAGACGGTCGAGGAATGGGTGCAGAAGCTGCGCGCGCAGGTGTCGCGCTTCCTCTCCGACGAGGGCGACAACGCCGTGCGCCTCGTGAACAATCTCGACTGGACGGCGCCGCTCAGCGCGATCGACTTTCTGCGTGAGATCGGCAAGCACTTCCGCGTCGGCACCATGCTAAAGAAGGACGCGGTCGCTGCGCGGCTCAACTCCGACGAGGGCATCAGCTACACCGAGTTCAGCTACCAGGTGCTCCAGGGCTACGACTTCCTCGAGCTCCATCGCCAGTTCGAGTGCCGGCTGCAGACGGGCGGCAGCGACCAGTGGGGCAACCTGACGAGCGGCACCGACCTGATCCGCAAGGTCGAGGGCGCGACCGCGCACGCAATCGGCACGCCGCTCATCACGAACTCCGACGGCACGAAGTTCGGCAAGAGCGAGGGCAACGCGATCTGGCTCGATGCCGAGATGTGCTCCCCGTACCGCTTCTACCAGTTCTGGCTCAACACGGCCGACGGCGACGCGGTGGATCGGCTCAAGGTCTTCACGTTCCTCTCCCGCGCCGAGATCGAGGAGTACGAGCGCCAGGTCGCCGAGGAGCCCTTCAAACGTGCGGCGCAGAAGCGCCTGGCGCTCGAGGTCACCGCGCTGGTGCACGGGCGGTCGGCCGCACAGGCCGCGATCGACGCCTCGGCGGCGCTCTTCGGCCAGGGTGAAATCGGGTCGCTCGATGCTGCGACGCTCGAAGCGGCGCTCGAAGAACTGCCGGGCGTTTCGGGTGCCGCGGGCACGCCGATCGCGCAACTGCTCGTCGACACCGGCCTCGTGAAGACGCTGAGCGAGGCCCGGCGCGCGATCGCGCAGGGCGGCGTGTACGTGAACAACGCGCAGGTCGCCGCGGATGACGCGGTGCTGACCGAGGCGGAGCTGCTGCACGGCCGCTTCGCCGTGCTGCGGCGCGGGAAGAAGACCCTCGCGGGCGTGCGCGGCTGACGCGGGCGAGCCGCCGAGCGGCAGGCCCGCCGCGAGCGCGGATCGCGTGTTTCCATCATGGATCCCCGCGACCGTAACACTCGCGCCCGCACGGGGCCGCAGGAGTACCGTGGAGGTATGAGCGAGAGCGACCGCGCGACGGGTACCGGAGGACGTGCGGGGACGGGTGTCGGCGCGGAGACTCGTGGTGATAGGAACGGCGATACCGGCCGCGATACCCACCGCGTGATCGAGCCGAGCGTGCTCTATGTCGGCACCCCGGCCTATCTCGTGGCCACGCGGAACCCCGACGGCACCGCGAACCTCGCGCCCGCATCGAGCCACTTCGCTCTCGGGCGCACGATCGTCCTCGGCCTCGAAGCGGGCGGGCAGTCGCTCGACAACGCGCGCGGGCATCCCGAGCTGACGGTGAACTTCCCGTCGGCGTCGCAGTGGCGGCATGTGGAGCGCCTGGCAGGGGTGACGGGGCGCGATCCGGTGCCGCCCGCGAAGGCCGGGGCGTACGAGTTCGAGCCGCGGAAGTTCGAGCGCGCCGGGCTCACGCCGAGCGTCTCCGACCTGATCGAGGTGCCGGGGGTCGCGGAGGCTCCGCTCAGGCTCGAGGCTCGGGTGCGCCGGATCACCCCCTCGGTGAACGGGGAGTTCGGGATGGTGGAGGCCGAGGTGGTCCGCGTGCATGCCGCCAGGGAGATCACGGTGGCGGGCACCGAGCACCTCGATCCCGAGGCCTGGCATCCGCTCATCTACGCGTATCGGCACTTCTTCGACCGGGGGGCCGAGGTGGGATGGACGCGGAAGACGCCGTTCCCCGTCGCGCCGGCGCCGGTCGAGCGCTGGGAACTCGCGGGCGGCACGTGGCGCGTGGCCGAGGTGCGGGAGGGATCCGCCAGGGTCGACCTGCTGCGCTGCGACGGCGGCGAGGTGGTGGAGACGATCACGTTGAACGACCCGCGCGACGTGCGCTGGGCGGCGGTGAAGCTCGCGGAGGACGGGCGATAGTCGAACCTCGCGCCTCGGCGATGGAGACGCGGGCACCGGCTTGCGAGGTGCCCGCGTGCCGAGGCCCCGCCGGTGAGTGCGGCCCCGCGATCCGCGGTACGGTGATCGGGAGAATGCTTCGAAGGAGAGAACGATGAGCGAGCACACCCCGCAGGGTCCCGTCGACGCGAGCCTGACCCCTCGATACGCGGGGATCGCGACGTTCGCGAAGCTGCCCCGTATCGAGGATGTGGAGGCGGCCGACATCGCCGTGGTCGGGGTGCCATTCGACAGCGGGGTGAGCTTCCGCCCGGGCGCGCGCTTCGGCCCGGCCCACGTGCGCGAGGCCTCGCGGCTGCTCCGCCCCTACAACCCCGCGCAGGATGCGTCGCCGTTCGCGCTCAAACAGGTCGTCGACGCCGGTGACATCTCCGCAAACCCGTTCAACCTCGACGAGGCCGTGCGCGCGGTCGAGGAGGCGGCGACCGAGCTTGGCGAGCGCGTCGACAAGATCGTGACGATCGGCGGCGATCATACGATCGCGCTCCCGCTGCTGCGCGCGATCAACAAGAAGCACGGCCCGGTCGCCGTGCTGCACTTCGACGCGCATCTCGACACCTGGGATACCTACTTCGGCGCGCCGACGACGCACGGCACCCCGTTCCGCCGCGCGTCGGAGGAGGGGCTCATCGACCTGACCGCGTCGATGCACGGCGGCATTCGTGGGCCGCTGTACGGCAAGCAGGATCTCGCGGACGACGAGATGCTCGGCTTCCAGATCGTCACGACCGAGTTCGTGGAGGAGCACGGCGTCCCCGCCGCGCTCGAGCGGATCCGCGCGCGCGTGGGGGACAAGCCGCTGTACATCTCGATCGACATCGACGTGCTCGATCCGGC
>JAGQTL010000092.1 GCA_020439035.1 Leucobacter sp.
TTGCGGTTGTCCTCGCCCGCCTGGTTGGCGTCGCCGAAGATCACGTCGTCGACGCGCGCGGGATCGAGCCCGTTCCGCTCGACGGTCGCGCGCATCACTGCGGCGGCGAGGTCGTCGGGTCGCACGCCCGAGAGCGCGCCGGCGGCGCGCCCGAACGGGGTGCGCACGGCATCGTAAATCGCAGTGGTCGTCATGATCCCTCTTCCCTGCCGTTCGTCGCGTCGATGAGCGCGAGGCCCGTGAGCTCGGCGAGCCCCGCGACCGTATTCTCCCCGAAGACCTCGCGAACAGCGAAGCCCTCCGGCGCGACATCGAAGATTGCGTGGTCCGTGTAGACACGCGTCACGCAGCCGACGCCGGTGAGCGGATACTCGCACTCGGCCACGAGCTTCGGCTCGCCGCTCTTCGTCAGCAGGTCGGTCATCACGTACACGGACTTCGCGCCGATCGCGAGATCCATGGCCCCGCCGATGGCCGGGATCGCGCCCGGCGCCCCCGTCGACCAGTTCGCCAGGTCGCCGTTCTCGGCCACCTGGAACGCACCGAGCACGCACACGTCGAGGTGCCCGCCGCGCATCATCGCGAACGAATCGGCGTGCTGGAAGTACGCGGCACCGGCGACCGCGGTCACGGCCTGCTTACCGGCGTTGATGAGGTCGGGATCCACACGCCCCGGCTCCGGCGCCGGCCCCATGCCGAGCATGCCATTCTCGGTGTGGAGGATGATCTCCTGATCCTGCGGCAGGTAGTTGGCCACGAGCGTGGGGGCTCCGATGCCGAGGTTGACATAGGATCCCTCGGGGATGTCCGCGGCGATGCGCGCGGCGAGCTCCTGCCGGCTGATCTTGACGGTCATCGTGCCCCCTCCCCGGCCGTGTTGGCGGTGTCGGCCGCGTCGGCCGCGTTGGCCGTGTCGGCCGCCTGATCCGAGAGCGCCGTGCCCTCGAGGTCGACGCCGCCCACGAACTCGCCGCCCCGGAGCCAGCGCCGCTCGCCGACGGCGACCACGCGGTCGACGAAGATGCCGGGCGTCACGACCGCCTCGGGGTCGAGCGAGCCGAGCGGCACGATCTCGTCGACCTGCACGATCGTGGTCGTCGCCGCGGTCGCCATGATGGGCCCGAAGTTGCGCGCCGTCTCGCGGAACACCAGGTTGCCCCAGCGGTCGGCCTTGAGCGCGCTGATCAGTGCGAAGTCCGCGCGGATCGGATACTCGAGCAGATACTGCCGGCCGTCGATCTCCCGCGTCTCCTTGCCCTCGGCCAGCTGGGTGCCGACCGCCGTGGGCGAGTAGAACGCGCCGATGCCGGCGCCGGCCGCGCGGATGCGCTCGGCCAGATTGCCCTGCGGCACCAGCTCGAGCTCGATGGCGCCCTCGCGGTAGAGGCCGTCGAACACCCACGAGTCGCTCTGGCGCGGGAACGAGCAGACGATCTTGCGCACCCGCCGTTTGGCGAGGAGCGCGGCCAGCCCGGTGTCGCCGTTGCCAGCGTTGTTGTTCACGATCGTGAGGTCGCCGGCGCCCTGCTCGATCAGCGCGTCGATGAGTTCGACGGGCTGACCGGCGCGGCCGAAACCGCCGATCATCACGGTGGCGCCGTCGTGGATGCCGGCGACCGCGGCCTCCACGGATGGCACGGACTTGTCGATCATCGTTTCCTCCCGGGTTCGTCGCCGATCCCACATTTTTCGCTAGACGAACAATACTTCGGTACTCGAATACCAGAATAGCCCCGAACGCGCCGCGAGGCCAGCAATGACGAGTAGATTGGCCGGGTGACCCACAGCCCCGCAGCACGCCGCCCCTGGGTGCTGCTGTTCATCGCCGTCTGCCTCATCGCCGCGAACCTGCGCGTGACGATCATGGGCATCGGCCCACTGCTCGACGAGATCGCGGACGATCAGCACGTGAGCCCGGCCGCCCTCGGCGCGCTCGCCTCCGTGCCGCTGCTGGCATGGGGAATCTTCTCCCCACTCGCGCAGGGCTTCAGCTCCCGGTTCGGGATGTCACGCACGGTCTCCGGCGCCCTCGTGATCCTCGCGCTCGGCACCATCTGGCGCTCCCTGCCCGGCCCGCAGGCGAACATCTGGATCGGCACCGCCCTCATCGGCTTCGGCCTCGCCATCGGCAATGTGCTGATGCCCGCCGTGATCAAGCGCGACTTCGGCGAGCGCGTGCCCCTCGTGATGGGCGTCTACACGGCGCTCCTCAGCGGGTCGGCGGCCATCGCCGCTGGCCTCGTCGTGCCGATCTCGCACTTCGAGCCCGGTGGCTCGGGCCAAGGCCTCGGCTGGCGCGTCGCGCTCCTCGCGACGGGCGCACTGATCCCGCCCGCCCTCATCGTGTGGATCTGGGCCACGCGCCGCCCGCGCCCGGCCGATCCCGGGCCGTTCCTCGCGGGAGCCGAGTCGGCCCGGGCGACCGGTGGGGTCGAGGCGGCCGGGCCCGCGGACGACCGTGCCGGCCGCCGGATCTGGCGCGATCCGCTCGCCTGGCGGGTGTCCGTCTACATGGGCACCCAGTCGGCCGGGTTCTACATGCTCTCGGCCTGGCTGGCCCCCTACTCCGCGTCGATCGGCCGAGACCCCGTGGTGGCCGGCATCGACGTGATGATCTACCAGCTCTTCGGCATCGCCGGTTCGCTCATGCTGCCCCTCGTGGCGCGCGGGCGAGTGCGGCCGTGGGTGCCGGGGGCCGTGCCGGCGATCACCCTGATCGCCGTCGTCGGCGTGCTCGTCGCCCCCGCACTGCTCCCCCTCTGGCTCGTGATCGCCGGCACGATGACGGGGTCCGCCATCACCATCGCCCTCACGCTCACCGCCTCGCGCGCGCGCACGGCGCGCCACGCCGCCGCGCTCTCGGGCATGGCGCAGTCGGTCGGATACCTGATCGCGATGTGTGGCCCCATCGCCTTCGGGTGGGTGCTCGGCCTCGGCATCGGCTGGGCCGCGCCCTTCGCCCTCGTGTGGGTGTCGCTCGCCGCGCAGTCCGTGTTCGGATTCTCGGTGCGGCGCCAGCAATACGTGCTGGATCGCCCCGAGCGCCGCTGAGGCGGGCGGGGCGGGAGAACCGCGGGCGAGCCGGGCGAGGCGTTTGGGCCGGTCACCCGCGCACGCGCACCGGCTTCGCCGCGCTCGACTTCGCAAGGATCTTCGAGTTGCCCAGGTACTTCGCCGTGAGGGTGTGCGTGCCGCTGCGCCAGAATGCCGGCAGCCGCACGCTCAGCAGACCCCTCGCCGCGCTCGCGAGCTTCGCGCGCGCGATCGTCGTCTTCCCGTCGCGGATCACCACGGTGCCTGTCGGCTTCGCGATCCCGGGCACCGCAACCCGCACCTTGGCGGTCGTGCTCCATCCGAGATTCACCGGCTGCTTCGTCACGCCCAGCGTCACCTTGGGCTTCGCCTTCTTCACCGTCACGGTCTTGACGACACTCGACCGGTCAGCCGACCCGGCCACCGTCGGCACGAAGGTCGCCCGCACGCGGGCCGAGCCGACCTTCAGCCCGGGCAGGCGCAGCTTCGCCTTGCCGGCGCTCACCGCGCGCAGGTAGCTCTTGCCGCCCACGGTGAACTTCACGGATCCCGGGGCGGTCGTGGTCACCCGCACGGCCGCGAGCCCGCGGGTGCCGCCGTAACGCCACGACGCGAACGAGAGAAAGAGCGTCGTGCTCGAGGTCGCCCTGGTCACACTGTAGGTCGCCGACGTGCTGACGGGGTCGAGGCCCGTGCCGCCCGACGGCGTGTACGTCGCGACGAGCTCGTGCGTGCCGACGCCGAGCGTGCGCGGGAGGGTGAACACGAAGGGCTCGGGCAGGGTCGCCCGAGCCCGTGCCGTCAGCGTCGTGGTGCCATCCACCACGAGCTTCACCGCGTGTTCCCCGTTGATGTACGGCGTCACCTCGACGCTCGCGGTCGCGCCGGCGCCGTAGCTCGTGGCGGCGGCCGAAAGGCTCATGCCGATGGTCGCGGGCGCAGTCGCGGTGTTGAAAGTGGTCGAGGCATCGAATGGGCCATAGGGATCGAGGACCGGCCCGCAGTAGAGCGCGACGCCGATCGGCTGCCCCGCATCGAAGATCCCGCCGAGCGACGCCGTGTAACGGAAGTCGCCCGCCGGCCCGGCGTACGTATCGAACCACTCAAACCCGGAGGGCCCGAGCTGCCGCCACATCTTGAAGTGGACCTCCTCGAACGGGTTGCAGCCCGATCCCTCGATGGTCAGCTCGCCGTCGACCGCAACGGGGTTCGGCGAGACGTTCAACGTGTACGGGCCGGCCGCCTGGGCGGCGGCGGGAATGCCGACGAGCGCCGGCACGAGCGCGGCGGCGGCCACGAGCCCGGCCAGGCGCCCCGGGCGGCGCACTCGCCGGCGGGTGTCACTGGGGCGGTCCGGTGGCACGGACTGCTCGAACGGTGCATCGGATCCAGACATCCGGACCTCCTCGAACGGATCGCGGGATCGCCTCGTAGCGGTCGCTTTCAGGGTACGCCCGCGCGGGCCACGGGTCGAGGGCCGCGTTCCGCGGGCGAGCCGACGACCACCATCACCGTCTACGAAGTCGTCGCCTGATCCGCAGCACACGAATATTTCGATCCACAATGGTTGATCTTTTCAACTATTTCTGCGAGCATACAACGAGAGCCCCCGCCGCGATGCACCGCGGCCGACCATCGTAAGGAGCACCCATGTCACTCGCGGGTAACGTCGCCATCGTCACCGGATCCGGCCGAGGCCTCGGCCTGGCCTACGCGCAGGAACTCGCGCGGCAGGGCGCCGCAGTCGTGATCAACGACGTCGACGCCGCGACCGCGGCGGAGGCCGTCGCGAGCATCGAAGCCGAGGGCGGCCGGGCCACGGCCGTCGTGGCGCCGGTCGGTTCGACCGAGACCGCCAAGCAGCTGGTGGCCGCGGCCGTCGACACCTTCGGGCGGCTCGACATCCTCGTGACCAACGCCGGCGTGCTGCGCGACACCGTGCTCTGGAAGATGACCGACGACGACTTCGACACCGTCATCAACGTGCACCTGCGCGGCACCTTCACCTGCGTGCGCGAGGCGGCGATCCGCATGCGCGAGCAGGGTGAGGGCGGGCGCATCATCGCCATCGGCTCCCCGACCGGGCAGCGCGGCAACTTCGGGCAGACCAACTACGCGGCCGCCAAGGCCGGCATCGTCGGCATGGTGCGCACGTGGGCGCTCGAACTCAAGCGCGCCGACATCACGGTCAACGCCGTGATCCCGGTGGCCGCGACCGCCATGACCGCGACCGTGCCCTACTTCCACGCGGCCGTCGAGGCCGACGCGAAGGGCGAGCCCATGCCCGAGTTCTTCCGCAAGGAGATCGGCTTCGGTGGCGCCGGCGACGTCGCCCCGCTCATCGCCTACCTCGCCTCGCCCGAGGCCGCCGGCATCAGCGGCCAGGCCATCGGAGTCGGCGGCGATCGCCTGCAGGTCTGGTCGCACCCCGAGCCCGTGGCGTCGCTCTTCCACGACGGCGGCTGGGGCCCCGAGGCGCTCGCCGCCGAGGCCGGCCCGGCCATCCTGCAGCAGCTCCAGAGCGTGGGCGAGAAGTTCCCGCCGCTGCCCGACGAGCTGCAGCCGCCGGCACCCGCGGCCTGAGCGAGGCGATCATGGCCCGGTACGAACCCGCGATCGACGTCGACGCACTGACCGCAATCGACGTGCATGTCCACATCGAGCAGGGCGCGCACGGCGAGACCTCGTTGCCCGATGACCTCGCGGCCGCGGCCGCCGCCTACTTCAAGAACGGCGGCCTGCAGCCGAGCCTCGACGCCGTCGCGGAGTACTACCGCGAGCGCAGCATGGCCGCGGTCGTGTTCACGGTCGACTCGACCACGAATCTCGGCCACCCCCCGATTTCGAGCGCCGAGATCGCCGAGGGCGCGGCCCGTCACAACGACGTGCTGATCCCCTTCGGCAGCGTCGATCCGCGCCGGGGCGAGGCCGCGGTCGAACAGGCGCGCGCGCTGATCGAGGATCACGGCGTGCGCGGCTTCAAGTTCCACCCCACCGTGCAGGGCTTCGACCCGAGCGACGAGCGCTACTACCCGCTGTTCGCCGAACTCGAGCGGGCCGGCGTGGTCGCCCTGTTCCACACCGGACAGACCGGAATCGGCGCGGGCATGAAGGGCGGGCGCGGCCTGCGCCTCGCGCTCTCGAACCCGATGCTGCTCGATGGGCTGGCGGCCGACTTCGGCGACCTCCAGATCGTCATGGCGCATCCATCGGTGCCGTGGCAGGACGAGGCGCTCTCGGTCGCCACCCACAAGCACAACACGTGGATCGACCTCTCGGGGTGGAGCCCCAAGTACTTCCCCGAGTCGCTCGTGCGGGCGGCGGGCACCTACCTGAAGGATCGCGTGCTGTTCGGCAGCGACTACCCCATGCTCAGCCCGGAGCGCTGGCTCCGCGACATCGAGCAGACCGCGCTGAAGCCGGAGGCGCTGCCCGGGATCCTCGTGGGCAACGCCGTGCGACTCCTCGGGCTCGGAGGCACCCGGTGAGCGCGGCGGGGCTCCGCGATCCCGAGTTCACCCCCGACGCGGCCTTCGGGTTCGACCCGTACGGCTTCGCGCAGCACCGCCTGAGCCCGGCCGCCATCGCCTCGCTCGAGACGCTGCAGGCGACCCTCGAGCGCGAGGTGAAGCCGCTCGTGAACACGGCGTGGGAGACCGCGTCGATGCCCGCCGGGATCCTCGAGGCGCTCGTGCCGCTCGACCTCATGGAGCCCGCCGGCGTCGATCCGCGCGAGGCCGGCTCGAGCCTCTTCAACGGCTTCCGCAACTTCGTGCTCGCGCGCACCGACGCCTCCGTCGCGACGCTCTGCAACGCGCAGTCGGGGCTGTTCCGCTCGACCGTGCAGCTCGGCGGCTCGCCCGAGCAGGTGGCCGCGCTCGATCCGCGGATCCGCTCATTCGACCTGCGCGGCGTGTTCGCGCTGACCGAGCCGGAGCACGGCAGCGACATCGCCCGCGGCCTGGCGACGACCGCCACGCGCACGGGTGACGAGTGGGTGATCGAGGGCCACAAGCGCTGGATCGGCGGGGCCGACAGCGCCGACGTGCTCGCGGTCTTCGCCCGCGACACCGCCGACGGCGAGGTCAAGTGCTTCCTGGTGCCGCGCGACGCGGAGGGCGTCTCACTGCACGTGATCACCGGGAAAGTCGCCCTGCGCCCGATGCAGAACGCCGACTTCACGCTGCGGGGCGTGCGCGTGCCAGAGAGCGCGCGGCTGCAGCGGATCGATTCGTGGCGCGACGTGGCCGACATCATGCGCCCCCTGCGCGTGCAGGTGGCCTGGATCGCCGCCGGCATGCAGACGGGCGCGCTCGAGGCGGCCGTGCGCTACGTGCGCGAGCGCGAGCAGTTCGGGCGCACCGTCGCGAGCTTCCAGCTGGTGCAGGAGAAGCTGGCCCGCATCCTCGGCAACCTCACCGCCACGCTCGGCCTGGTGACCCAGCTCTCGGCGCTGCAGGATGCGGGCGAACTCAGCGACGCGTCATCCTCGCTCGCGAAGATGTGGGCCTCCCTGCACCTGCGCGAATCGGCCGCCCTCGCCCGCGAGGTCGTCGGCGGCAACGGCATCGTGCTCGACACCGAGGTGGCGCGCTTCTTCGCCGACGCCGAGGCGATCTACTCGTACGAGGGCACGCACGAGGTGACGTCGCTCATCGTCGGCCGCGCACTGACCGGCGTCTCGGCGTTCGTGTAGGCCGCTCGTCGCCGCCGCGCGCGTGCGGCCGCGATCCGGCCCCGCTACTCGCCGAGCACCTGCGCGCGCAGCACGGGCTTGCGGATCTTGCCGCTCGCCGTGCGCGGGAACTCCTCGACGACGCCGACGCGCTTCGGGATCTTGTACTTCGCCAGGCGCCCGGTCAGGTGCCCCACGACGAGGGCGCTCACCTCGTCGGCCGTCAGCGAGACGCCCTGCAGCAGCTGCACATACGCGTGCGGCACCTCGCCCCACTTCTCGTCGGGCACGCCGATCAGGGCGACGGCCTCGATCTCGGGCAGCTCCATAATGATGGTCTCGACCTCGGCCGAGTAGATGTTCTCGCCGCCCGAGATGATCATGTCCTTCAGCCGGTCGGAGATGAAGATGAACCCCTCGTCGTCGAAGTATCCGAGGTCACCGGAGCGGAACCACCCGTCGACGAACGCGGCCGCCGTCGCCTCGGGCCGCCGCCAGTACTCGCGGATCACGTTCGGCCCCTTGACCCAGATCTCGCCGACGACGCCGGGGGCGACCTCTTGGCCGTCCGGATCCACGATCTTCACGTCGGTGAAGAAGTGCCGAATGCCCGACGAGCCGATCTTCTCGAGCGCGCGGTGCGCGGGCAGCGCGGTCGTCGCGGGCGACGTCTCCGTCATACCGTAGCCCATCGTGAATCCGAGGCCCCGCTCGCCGAAGGCGCGGATGAGGCGCTCGGGAATGGCGGATCCGCCGCACGTGAGCCGCCTCAGGCTGCTGATATCGGTGCTCGCCCAGTCGGGGTGCTCCTGCATCATCTGATAGGTCGTGGGCACGCCGGCGAGCATGGTGATGCGCTCGCGCTCGATGGTCTCGAGCACGTGCCCCGCGTCGAACTTCTCGTGCAGCACGACGGTGCCACCCTGGAGCAGCACGGCGATGGCCCCGTTGCTGAGCGACGCGACGTGGAAGAGCGGCGAGATGAGCAGCACCCGTTCGCCCTGGGTGACGCCGAAGTCGACCATCACGTTGAAGCTGTTCCAGTGGAGGTTGCCGTGGCTGATCACCGCGCCCTTGGGGTGGCCCGTGGTGCCGGACGTGTAGAGGATCAGCGCCGCATCGTCGAGCGAGACCGGTGTGTCGCGGGGCTCGGGGGCCGCGGCCGAGATCGCCTCCTCGTAGGATTCGACGCCCGCGCTCGCGGGGCCCTCCACCACGAGCCGATGCTGCACGCCCGTCGACCAGCCGCCGGAGCGCGCCAGATCGCGCAGATCCTCGTGGAACACGAGCAGCGAGGCGCCCGAATCCTCGAGCGCGAATTCGATCTCGGGGGCCGCGAGCCGCGTGTTCAGCGGCACGAAGATCGCCCCGATCTGCGCCGCGGCGAACAGCGTCTCGAGGAAGGCGGGGTGGTTGTTGCCGAGGTAGGCGACGCGATCGCCCGGTTGCACGCCGCGCGCATTGAGCGCCGAGGCCAGGCGGTCGATCCGCTCCGCGAGCTCGGCATAGGTGATCCGCTGATCTCGATACGCGATCGCGGTCTCACCCGCGCATCTGGCGAGCTTGCGGGCGACCCAGGGGCCGATACCAAGGTTCTCCACGGTGTTCCTCTCTGAACGCTGGGGTCGAACGCGCGCGAATACCCGCGGCGGTCAGGCGTAGAAGCGCTGCAGGCTGCGCACGACCACGGCCGGCTTCGAGCCGCCCTCGATCTCGATGGTGGCGTCGATCGCGGCCTGATAGCCTCCGGGCACCTCGGTGAGTTCGGCGATGGTGGCGGTGAGACGCAGCTTCGAGCCGACCTTCACCGGCGAGATGAAGCGCACCTTGTCGAGTCCGTAATTGACCTTCGTGCTCACGCCCTCGACGTCGAAGAGCGAGGTCTGCAGCGGGATCAGCAGCGACAGCGTGAGGAAGCCGTGCGCGATGGGGGCGCCGAAGGGGCCCTCGGCCGCGCGCTCGGGATCGACGTGGATCCACTGGTGATCGTCCGTGGCATCGGCGAACGTGTTGATGCGATCCTGCGTGACCTCGAACCAGTCGGTCCAGCCCAGATCCTTGCCGACGTAGTCGGGCAGGTCGGCGTAGGCAATCATGGTCGTCATAGTGGGCTCCTTCGATCCGGGATAGCCCCATGAAACAATAAATACTTGAAAATGTCAACTATTGAGATTCAGTGTCGATGGCCGGCGATCCTCTAAGCTTGACCCATGGCAGCGCAGCAGACGAATGACGGCGATCCGGGCACCGGGAGCAGCGCCGAGCGTCTCTGGAGCACCTCCGTCGGCAACGACCTCGCCTTCCTCCTGGCGCGCGCCAACGCCCTCTCGCTCGCCCGCATGCACACGGTGCTCGCACCCTTCGGGCTGCGCACCCGCTCGTACTCCGTGCTCTCGATCGCCGCGTCGGATGCCCGACCCTCCCAGCGCGAGCTCTCCGACTTCCTGCGCCTCGACCCGAGCCAGATCGTCTCGCTGATCGATCAGCTCGAGGGCGCGGGGCTCGTGCGCCGCGAACCCGATCCCCGGGATCGCCGCGCCAACGTGGTCGTGGCGACCGATGCCGGCCGCGCGCTCGTCGAGGAGGCCAGGCGCACCGTCATCGATTCGGACCGCGCCTGGTTCGCCGTGCTGTCCGAGGATGAGCGCGAGCAGCTCTTCTCCGCGTTGCACCGGCTCGCGACGGGGGCCGCGGCGCAGTTCGCGGATGCGTGAGCGCGGGGGTGTCGGGGCGGGTGCGTGAGCACGGGCGCTGAGCGCGGGCGCTGATCCCTGAACGCGGGCGACGGTTCAACACGCCCGCACGATGTGCGCTAGTCTCATTACTTGACCGTCTGGACGGTTGAGTAAGGGGAGAAGCGATGGGCGAACTCAGTGCCGCGCGCCGCTGGGCCAGTCTCACCGTGCTCATCGGCGCGGTGCTGCTGCTCGCGATCGACAGCACCGTGCTCTATCTCGCCGTGCCGGCGCTGACCGAGGATCTCGACGCCACGGCGACGGAAGTGCTCTGGATCGGTGATATCTACTCGCTCGCGATCGCCGGCCTCCTCGTCACCATGGGCAACCTGGCCGACCGGATCGGCCGGAAGCGCCTGCTCCTCAGCGGTGCCGGCGCATTCGGGCTGGCCTCGGCGCTGGCCGCCTTCGCCCCGACGGCCGGCGTGCTGATCGCGGCGCGGCTGCTCCTCGGCATCGCCGGGGCCACCCTGATGCCCTCCACCCTGTCGCTCATCCGCAACATCTTCCCCGACCAGGCCGAGCGCACCCGCGCAATCGCGATCTGGTCGGCAGCCTCCGCCGCGGGCATCGCGATCGGTCCGATCGTCGGCGGGATCCTGCTCGAGCACTTCTGGTGGGGTTCGGTCTTC
>JAGQTL010000093.1 GCA_020439035.1 Leucobacter sp.
CGTCGCGACCCACAACCTCGCGATCGGGGTCGTGGTTGGCGTGTTCGTCGCCTCGGTGATGTTCGTCCGCCGCGTTGCTCACCTCATCAACGTCAACCGGGAGATCGTCACCGAAAACGATGTCGAGACCGCCCGTTACACCGTCGAGGGGCAATTGTTGTTCGCTTCCAGCAACGACCTCACCACGCTGTTCGAGTACACCGGGGATCCCGGTCGGGTGGTCATCGACCTCACTCGCTCCCACATCTGGGATGCGTCCACGGTAGCCGCACTGGATGCGATCGTCACCAAGTACGAGCAGCGCGACAAGAGTGTCGAAATCGTAGGGATGAACCAGTACACCACCGCGTTCCACTCCCGCTTGTCCGGAGGCCTCGGTGCCGGTCACTGATCGCCGATGATCGCCGTCGTCAGGAGCTCGGGTGCTCGAACGTGTCGACGTGACGACTGGTAACTCCGAGCGTTGCGGGCTCTCGGCAAATCCAGCAAGGTGCCCGACAGCAGAAAACCCCGCCTGAGCGGGGTTTTCCAACGAGGGTGGCTTACGGGACTTGAACCCGCGACCACCGGCACCACAAGCCGGTGCTCTACCAACTGAGCTAAAGCCACCATGCTGTCCCGGCGGGTGGAGCCGCCGGGCAACCCCACGATCATATCCCACCGGCATCCCTCTTGGCCAACCGAGCGACGGGCAGCGCGCCGCCGCACCCGCCCGATCCGCCATCGCGGTGCGGCACGGGCCGGCTCCGGGCGCCCCTGTGTAGGGTGAGAGCATGCTCAGCGTCACGCCCGAGGAGTTCGAGGCTCTCGTCTCCGAGGGCATCGACAGCCTGCACGAAGACATGCTGGCAGAGCTCGACAACGTCATCTTCCTGGTGCAGGATCTGCCCGACGACGGCAGCGACATCCTCGGCGTCTACGACGGCTTCTCGCTGGCCGAGCGCGGCGTCTACGGCTACGGCGAGCAGCCGGATCGCATCATCCTCTTCCGGCAGAACCTGCTGGAGCACTGCCGCGACATGGACGATCTCGTGAGCGAGATCCGGATCACCCTCGTGCACGAGATCGCGCACTTCTACGGCCTCACCGAGGAGCGCATCCACGAGCTGGGGTGGGGCTGATGTCGACGCCGTCCACCGCCCGCCGCGAGCGCGAGGATCAGCGCACCGAACCCGAGCGGCCGTGGCAGACCGTCGTGTGGGACGATCCCGTGAACCTGATGTCGTACGTCACGTACGTATTCCAGCAGCACTTCGGCTTCGATCGCGCGCGGGCCGAGGAGCTGATGATGCAGGTGCACGAGCTGGGCAGCGCGGTCGTCGCGGAAGGATCGCGCGAGGCCATGGAACTGCACGTCGAGGCGATGCACGGCTACGGCCTCTGGGCCACCGTGCGGCAGGAGGGGGCCTCGTGAGGATGCTGCCGCTGCCCGAGGGTGGCCTGCGCCTGCGGCTCGACTTCGATGAGGCGCACCTGCTCGATCAGCTCGTGGGCCAGCTGATCGACCTGCTGCGCAGCCACAGCGGCACCGCGCTCGACCCGGATCCGCTGTTCGCGAGCCTCGAAGTGGGCGGATCGGAAACCCCGCCCGACGATCCGGCGCTCGCCCGCCTCTTCCCCGACGCCTACGAGGGCGCCGGCGACGCCTCGCAGTTCCGGCGCGTCACCGAGCAGGGGCTCGTGAATCGCAAGCTGCAGGATGCGCTCGAGGTGAGCGGATCCCTCGGGGTCGGATCCCTGCCCGATGCCGGCGGCGGCGATGATCCGCAGCCCGTCGAGCTCGACATCACCGACACCGCGCTCCCCGCGTGGGCGCGCACACTCACCGCGCTGCGGCTCGCGATCGCCGCGCGGCTCGGCATCGGGGACGAAGCCGACCACACCCGGCTCGCCGAGGACGAGGAGACGCGGGGCACGCTGCTCGTGTACGACTGGCTGGCCGCGATCCTCGATTCGCTGCTCCGGATGGGCCCGAGCGACTAGCACGGACGGGTCCGGAGCGCTCGGCGGGCGCTCAGCTCGTGCGCATCGCGCGCTCAAACGGGATCCTCCAGCGACCGCGGATCCACGACGTCCTCGCGCTTCGCGAGCAGCCTCGCCGAGGTCAGCCCCTCGCGCCCGAAGCGATCCTTCACCTCGTCCACCGCCTGGTCAAGCGCGCGCCACCCCTCGTCCTCGCTCCAGAGCGTCGTGCCCTCGCTGCCGGCCGGGATCAGCTGCTCGGCGCGCACGCCGATGAGACGCACAGGGCGCAGCGGCCGGGTGGGCGTGCCGCCGAGGCTCGAGAAGAGCTCGCGCGCGGTCAGGGAGATGCGCTGCGTGGCATTCGTCGCCTCGGCGAGGGTTCGCGACCTCGTCACCGTCTCGAAGTCGTCGTAGCGCACCTTGATCGCGATGGTGCGCGCATCGAGCCCGTGCGCGCGCAGGCGCTCGGCCGTCCGCGTGGCGAGGCGCAGGAGCTCGCGCTCGAGATCGGCGCGCGAGGTCTGATCCACCGCGAACGTCTCCTCGTGCCCGATGCTCTTCTCGGCGCGCTCGGGTTCGACCTCCCGCGCGTCGCGGCCGTTCGCGAGCGCGTGCAGGCGCTCGGCGTTCGCATTACCCACGATCCGGCGCAGGCTCTCAAGGGGCTCGCCGGCGAGATCGCCCACCGTACGGATCGCACGCCCGTGCAGCGCCCGCGCCGTCGCGGCGCCCACGCCCCAGATCGCCTCGACGGGCAGCGGGTGCAGAAACTCGAGCGTGCGCTCGGGCGGGATCTCGAGCACGCCGTCGGGCTTCGCGCGCTGTGAGGCGAGCTTCGCCACGTGCTTGGTGCCCGCGAGCCCCACCGAGGCCGGCAGGCCGGTGCGTGCGCGCACGCGCTCGCGCAGCTGCTGCGCGATCTCGAGCGGCGAGCCGAACAGACGCATCGATCCGGCGACGTCGAGGAACGCCTCGTCGAGCAAGATCGGCTCGACGAGCGGCGTGACGTCCCGGAAGATCGCCATTACCCGACCGCTGACCTCCCGGTCGTGTGCGTGGTCGCCGGGCAGGAACACGGCGTCGGG
>JAGQTL010000094.1 GCA_020439035.1 Leucobacter sp.
AGAACCCGTAGTCGTAGTTGCCGATCGTCGCGAAGTAGCTCACGACCAGCCGCCGGCTGCGCCGGGTTTCCGGGTGGCCCTCGAGGTCGGTGTGCTTCCAGAGGATGCCGTAGTCCTCCTCGTGCATGCAGATCGCCTGCGGGATCTTGACCGGGTTGCCGTGATCGTCGGGCACGAATGCGTCGAAGTAGTGGATCACACCGAGGCAGTCGCAGCCGAGGGCGAGCGAGTTGGCGCTCTTGCCGAGCAGGTACTCGCCGGCATCGAAGTAGCTGATCCAGTAGCGGCTCACCGAGGTATCGCCGTAGGGCACGACCATCTCGGGGACGCTCGCGCGGTGCGCGACGGATCGATCCTCCTCGCCATCGCGCCAGGTGATCTGGTTCAGCACCAGGCCCTCCTGCTGCGTGAAGCCGACGCGGAACTTCCAGTTCTCCCACTCCACGAGACTGCCGTCCACCGAGAAGCTCGGGCCCTCGGGCTGGGTGATCTCGATCGGCTTCAACGAGGTGCGTGCGGGGCCCTGCACATTGAGCGCGTAGTTGCCGTGCTGCGCAGGAACGGGCACATCGCCCTCGTCGTCGACGCGGATCACCCGGCGTTCGGTCAGGTCGACGTGCACCACGAACCCTTCGATCGGGTGCGCCCAGGGGTTGTCGTCCTCGAAGTCGCGCAGGTAGGTGTGCGAGCGCACGATGCGTCGGCCGACCTCGTCGTCGCGGCCGAAGAACCCCGGGGCGAGCGGGGAGCAGAAGGCGAGCTCCATGCGATCCTCGAGCCCGCGGCGCTTCATCGCGGCCTGCCATTCGGGCGAGGCCTTCACGATCTCGGCGGCGTCGGCGTACTCCTCGAAGAGGTACTGGGGCTGACCGTAGGGCTCCTCGGAGTTCGGAATCAGCTGGAACGCGTCGATCTCTCCGCGCGTGACCGCCACGATCGCCTCGGATGCGACACCCGTGCCGCGGTCGAGCAGCGTGACGCGGATGCGGCGGTCGAGCTTCGCCCCCGGCTCCCAGCCCGTTAGCTCCGACTTCGGCGGGTCCACGGGGAGCATGCGGGGCACGCGGGTGTGCTCCGTGAAATGTCCGGCATCTTCGAGGATCCGGCGGGCCGCGGCGATCTCGTCGCTCGTCAGCGGGTCGAGTGGGTGGGCCACCTCGAGCGGCGTGGTCACCCGTTGACCGTGCGTGTGCGTGACGTCTGGAGTGCGAGCCATGGTTCTGCTCCTTTCGGGCGCCCCCCGTCGACGCGAGGAGCATCGACCTCAGTATCCCACCGCGGCCCCGCAGCGCAGTTGATTCTGCGGGCACGGTTCTGGGCCCGGGGCGCTCGCCGCTTCGCGCAGCGGTATACATCAGGCGTCTCGTCGACGATGATGGTCATCGTCGGGCCGGCAACACGGGAGTCGTCGACTCCTGGCCCGGGCGCGGCCGGGAGGGAACGGAAAGATGGAGCGACAGAATCAGGCCGATACCGGGCTGCGCGGCAACGTCGTGATGATCACCGGAGGCGGGACCGGGATCGGTGCGGCGGTCGCCGAGCGGTACGCGAGCGAGGGCGCCACGGTCGTGGTTGTGGGCCGCCGTCGGGAGCCGCTCGACGAGATCTCGAAGCGCATCGGCGCGATTCCGATCGTTGCGGATGCCTCGGATGCCGCGGCGGTGCGCGCGGCGCTGGATGAGGTGCTTGAACGGTTCGGGCGCCTCGACACCGTCGTCGCCAATGCCGGCGGCCACGGCTTCTCGGCCGTCGGCGAGACGAGCGACGACGAATGGCGGGCGGCGCTCGAGACGAACCTCTCGACGGCGTTCGTGATGGCGCGCGAGGCGCTTCCGGCGCTCGAGCGATCCGCGGAGGTCGGCGGCACCGGTGTCGGCGGTCAGATGGTGATCGTCTCGTCACTCGCCGGACTGTTCGCGGGGCCGGGCGTCGCCGGCTACACCGCGGGGAAGCACGCGCTGATCGGCCTGACGCGCAGCCTGGCGCGCGACTACGGCAAGCGGGGGATCCGCGTCAATGCCGTCTGCCCGGGCTGGGTGCGTACGCCGATGGCCGACGCCGAGATGGACCACTTCGTCGACCGCGCCCCGGCGATCGCCGACCGCGCGGCCGCCTACGCCGCGGTGACGCGCGACGTGCCGCTCGGGCGCCCGGCTGAACCGCGCGAGATTGCCTCCGTGGTGCGCTTTCTCGGGTCGTCGCAGTCGTCGTACATCACGGGGGCCGTGATCGTGGCCGACGGCGGCGCGCATGTCGTCGACCTCCCGACGATCGCATTCGAGCACGCCGGCCTGTAGTGCGAGCCGCGACGCGGAGGTGTACTTTCCAAATGGATTGTATTATCGTCGTGCACGAGCCGGGCCGGATGGCCCGCCGAGAGGAACGGGATGATCGTCGTGGATCTGGTCGCTGCGACCGAGCTTGCGCGCGAGGCGCTGCCGGCGTACGGGATTCCGGGAGACACCGCGCTCACGCTGCTGAAGAAGCGCGAGAACTTCGTGTTCTCGCTCCGGCACGACGACCGGGCCTATGTGATCCGGGTGCATCGTCGCGGCTACCACACGGATGAGGCGCTCGCGAGCGAACTCGATTTTGTTCATGCGCTCGACGGCGCGGGCGTCGCGGTTCCGCGATTCGTGAAGACGCGCGAGGGCCGATCCTTCACCGTGGTCGGAGGCGGGCACCCGGCGGGGAGGCATCAGGTCGACCTGCAACTCCTGCTCGAGAACAGCGGCAACTTCGGTGACGAGCGCACCGGCGTGGACGGCACCGCAGCCATCGATCCCGCAGACTTCTTCGAACTCGGGCGCCTGGCCGCGCAGGTGCATGCGGCGACCGAGCGTTCCGGTTTCACCATGTCGGTGCCGCGCGACGATTGGGATCTCGACGGCCTGATCGGTGCGGAACCGGCCTGGGGCGACCCGCTGCGACTCGCAGAGCTCGTGGGGGATGATCGACGCGCGCTCGTCGATGCGATCGGTCGCGTCCGTCGCGACCTCGAGGCGTACGGCACGCCCGCGCATCGCTTCGGCCCGATCCACGCCGACCTGACCCCCGAGAACGTCCTCCGCACCCCCGACGGGCTCGTGCTCATCGACTTCGACGACTTCGCCGCGGGCTGGCACCTGTTCGACCTCGCCACCGCCATACATTTCTTCACTCCGCACCCGAGATATGAGGAGTATCGTTCTGCGCTGTTCGCGGGCTACGAGTCCGTGCGACCGCTCGACGCGGCCGACTACGAGGTGTTCCCGGCGATCCTGCTCGCACGAAGCCTCACGTACCTGGGCTGGGCCGCGGATCGTCGCGGGGAGGACACCGCCGAATGGCTCGCGGCATCCGTCCTACCGCACACCGTCCGTCTCGGCCGGGAACTGCTTGCGGGCACGTCCCCGTCGCAGTGAAAGGAATGCACATGCCATCGAATGCCGAGCTCGTCGCCCGCCGCAACCGCACGATCGGGCCCTACTCGCCGCTGTTCTACGATGAACCCCTGCAGTTCATCGCGGCGCAGGGCGTGTGGTTCACCGAGGCCGGCGGCGAGAGGTACCTCGACGGCTACAACAACGTGCCGCATGTCGGCCACTGCAACGCGCGCGTGGTGCGCGCGCTGACCGAGCAGGCCGCGACGATCAACATCAATACCCGCTATCTCAATGCGCGCGTGGTCGACTATTCGGAGCGCTTGCTCGCCGCGTTCGACGGCGGTCTCGATCGAGTGTTCTACGGCAACTCGGGCTCTGAGGCGAACGAGCTCGCGATCCGCATCGCCCGACAGCTCACCGGCAACATCGGGATGATCGTCTCCGACTACAGCTATCACGGGACCACGATCACGCTCGCCGGGCTTACGACCGGACTGCACACCTCGGTGCCGCTCGACCCGTGGGTGCGCCCGCTGCGCATCCCCGATCTCGACCGCGACCCGCGCCCCGCCGAGGTGGTGCTGGCCGAAACGCTGGGTCAACTCGACCTGGCCATCGCCTCGCTGCAAGAGGCGGGGTACGGCGTGGCGGCCAGCCTCTTCGATTCGCTCTTCTCGACCGAGGGCATGCCGCGCATCCCGGCCGGCCTGATCGAGGGCATCGTCGACCGCATCAGAGCCGCCGGGGGCCTCGTCATCGCCGACGAGGTGCAGAGCGGGTTCGGTCGCACCGGATCCCATATGTGGGGCTATCAGTACGCGGGGATGACCCCCGACCTCGTGACCCTGGGCAAGCCGATGGGCAACGGCCACCCGATGTCGGCCGTCGTCACGAGCGAGGCCATACTCGACGAATTCGGCTCGCAGAACGAGTTCTTCAACACGTTCGCCGGGAATCCGGTCTCCGCCGCGGTGGGTGAGGCCGTGCTGATCGAGATGGAGGAGGAGCGACTGATGGAGCGCGCGGCATCCGTCGGCGCACGCGCTGCGGTGCGCTTCCACGAGTTCGCCGAGCGATACGAGTTCGTGCGCGCCGCGAAGTGCAACGGCATGTTCCTCGGCCTTGACTTCGCCTACGGCTCGGGTGCGAATGCCGAACCGGCTCCCGCGCTGGCGAAGCAGGTCGTGGAGGAGATGAAGCGCAGAAAGGTGCTAATCTCGCGGATCGGCAGAGACGAGAGCGTGCTCAAAGTGCGCCCGCCGCTGGCATTCGGCCCCGAAGAACTCCCCATCCTGCTCGAGGCCCTCGAGGCTTCACTGGAGAGCATTCGTATCTGACGAGAAACCCGTCCATTCACAAAGAGGTGATCCACTATGCAGACGACCACATCGACGAAGCCGGAAGCTTCTTCCACGACCACCGTGCATTCCGACGACCTCGGCCTGTTCCGGGAGTCGGTCTCCTCGTCGTTCGTGCCGCTCGAGGTGACTGCTGAGCGGGACAGCCGATTCGAACGCTTCAGCTCGCGCCTCAGCTCGATCGAAGCGGACGGCATCGCCTTCACCGAGGTGGCGGCAATGCCGCACGTGGTCGAGCGCACGGACGCGACGATCGAACAGGGCGGAAGCGGCTATTACAAGCTGAGTCTCCTGCTCGCCGGGCGCAGTATGCTGGTGCAGGACGGCCGCGAACTCGTGATGCGTCCTGGCGACCTCACCATCTACGACACGTCCCGGCCCTATTCGCTGATCTTCACCGAGCGATTCCGCAATCTCATCGTGATGTTTCCGAAGGATCGACTCGAGGTGCCGAATGCGGTCGCTCAGGTGCTCACCGCGCAGCGTCTCGGCGAGCAGGGCGGTGGTGTCGCGAGCCTCGTCACGAGCTTCCTCGCGCCGATTCCCGGGCAGTTCGAGAGTTTCGGCCCGGGGGTTCGCGCCAGGCTCGCGCACACCGCGCTCGACCTCATCGGCACGCTCGTGACGAGCATCATCGATGCGTCCCCCGAGCGGCAGGATCCCCATCGGATGCTCCTCCATCAGATCTGCGGCTACATCGAGGCCGAACTCGGGTCATCCGATCTCTCTCCGGGCCGCATCGCTGCGGCACACTTCATCTCGACGCGGCACCTCCATGCGCTGTTCAAGCAGGCCGACACGACGGTTTCGACGTGGGTGCGCGAACGCCGGCTCGAGCGGTGCCGTGCCGACCTCATCGACCCACTGCTCGCGGATCGTGCCGTCGCGGCGATCGCGGCGCGCTGGGGCTTCACGGATCCGGCTCACTTCAGCCGGGTGTTCAAGGCCGCCTACGGATGCGCGCCGAGCGAACTGCGGCGCACCGAGTGCGCGGCGCTCGAGATCGCAACCGGCTCGTAACCTCGGTTGCGTCAGCGCGCAGATCGGTTGACGCTCACGGCCCAAAGCGGTTCCGTCCGCGCAGATCGGCCTAGCCTGATCCCGCATCCGCCGCCGCAGCCGGGTCGGGGGATGCATGGGGCAGTTCGCCCCAAGACATCCCTATCGAGAGGATCCACCATGAAATCACGCATCCTGGGCAGTGTCGCCCTGGTCGCGGCGTCGGTGCTCGCGCTCAGCGCGTGCGCGGGCGGAGACGGCGGCACGGGCGACGATGCCCCGATCAACATTGGCTCGATCAACACCATCAGCGGGCCCGCGACGTTCCCCGAGGCCTCCGCCGCCGCGCAGGCGGTGTTCGATCGCGTGAATGCCGAGGGCGGCATCAACGGCCACAAGATCGCATACAGCGCGATGGACGACAAGGCCGATCCGGCCACCGCGACGGCCTCGGCCCGCGAGCTCGTGAGCGAGAAGAACGTCGTCGCGCTGGTCGGCAGCGCGTCGCTGCTCGACTGCGAGATCAACGCGCAGTATTTCGAGAACGAGGGCGTCCGGTCGATCCCCGGTATCGGTGTCGATCCGGGATGCTTCAACTCCCCGAACATCGCGCCGGCGAACATCGGACCCTTCAACGACACGACCGCCACGCTCTACTACGGTTCCGAGGTGCTGGGTCTCGAGAAGATCTGCGTGCTGACGAGCGTCATCGGCTCGACGGGCCCGGCCTACGATGCGGCGATCTCGCGTTGGACCGAGCTCACCGGCAAGAGCCCGCTGTACGTCGACGACACGCTGCCCTCCGGCGGTGGCGACTACACCTCGTACATCGTGAAGGCGAAGCAGGAGGGCTGTGACGCGATCGCCAGCAACGCCGTCGAACCCGACGCGATCGCGCAGGTCAACGCCGCAGCGCAGCAGGGGTGGGACGACGTGACCTTCCTGATGCTCACGGCGATCTACAGCGAGAGCTTCGCCGGGGCCGTCTCCAACGCGGCCGGGGGCATCTACGTGCCGGCCGAGTTCTTCCCCTTCACGGATGAGAGCGACGTGAACGCCGACTGGAAGTCGCTCATGGAGGCGAACGACATCACGCTCACGTCGTTCAGCCAGGGCGGCTACCTCGCGGCAACGTTCTTCGTCGAGGTGCTGAAGAGCATCGACGGCGACATCACGCGCGACAGCGTCAACGCGGCGCTGAGCGCGATGGCCCCGATCGAGAATCCGATGATCGCGTTCCCGTACCAGTTCGACAAGATCGCGGCGCAGGACTACACGCCGGGCGGTTGGCCGGTGGTGCTCAAGTCGGGCACCAACGCGTGGGAGCGGGCCGCCGACGACTGGCTCCTCCTCAGCTGAGGCCCGGCTGCAGCACCGCAGCAGCGCCCCGTGCGGGAGGAGCCGACTCCTTTCTCCCGCACGGGGCTCCCCACCCCATCCTCGGAGGACACGATGACCCTTGTACTCGCCCTGCCGGAGCGGGCGCGACGATGAACGCCGGCGCATTGCTCCAGGGCGCGATCGCCGGCCTCGCGGCCGGTGGCGTCTACGCCGCGCTCGCCGTCACGCTCACGCTCATGTCGCGGCTCGTCCGGGTCGTCAACTTCGCTCAGGCCGCGACCGGCATGTTCGCGGCGTTCATCTCGGTCTGGTTCGCCGACAAGCTCGGGATCCCACTGTGGCTCGCCACCGTCGCGGGTATCATCGTCGGAGCCCTGCTGAGCGCCGCGATCGGGTGGATCGAGGCCACCTGGCTTTCGGAAGCCGACCTGAACATTCGGTCGGCCATGACCGTCGGTCCGCTGATGCTCCTGATGGCTCTCTCCTACATCATGTTCGGCAACAAGCCGAAGCCTTTCACGCCTCTCATCCAGGGGCCCGCATTCACCATTTCCGGGGTCGTCGTGAGCTGGGTCACCGTGGCCACCGTCGGCCTCGCGGTGCTGGTGGCGCTCTGCGCCGCGCTTCTGCTGCGCAAGACGACGGTCGGCACGAAGCTGCGAGCGCTCTCCGACCGCCCCACGACCGCGGAACTCATCGGGATCGCGTCGAAGCCGCTCTCTGTCGGTGTCTGGGCGGTGACCGGCGCGATCAGCGCGGTGACGATCCTCGTGATCGCGCCGACCCAGGCGAATGACGCGGTCAGCCTGTCGATGCTGATCGTCCCGGCATCGGCCGCCGCGCTGCTCGGCGGCTTTAAGCGGCTCGATCTCGCGGTCATCGGGGGCCTGCTGCTCGGCATGATCAGCGGCGCCGCCGCGCAGATCAACGAGCTCGCGCTCATCCGGAACTTCATCTCGTTCCTGTTCATCGTGATCCTGCTGCTGTGGTCGCAGCGGAAGGAGGTGTGGGATGCTGCTCGCTAGTCGCCGGCTGCGCCTCGCGTCGCCGTTCCTGATCGCCGCCGTCGGCCTCGTGGCCGCGTGGGTCATGAGCGTCGGTTTCTCCGGCTATTTCGTCTACCTCGCGATCGGCATGGTCACGGCCTCGATCGCCACGATCGGCCTCGGCGTCGTCACCGGTTCCGCCGGGATCATCGCCCTCTGCCAGCTCACCTTCGCCGCGATCGGCGCCTGGGTCGTCTGCTGGATGAACGTGTCCGAAGCCCCTGGCGGCTTCATCGTCTGGCTGCTCGCGGGCGGAGCCGTTGCCGCGCTGGCCGGCGTGCTGATCGGGTTGCCGGCACTCCGGCTGCGCGGGGTGAACCTGGCCGTGGTGACGCTCGGCTTCGCCGCGGCGTTCGACGTTCTCATCGTGCAGACCCAGTTCCCGGGCCAGGTGGACGGTGTCTCGGTGCAGCGCCCCGAGGGCTTCACGAACGATCGCTCGTACTTCTTCTTCGCGATGATCGTGCTGATCATCGCCGCGCTCATCGTCTCGCTCCTCCAGCGCAGCCGCATCGGCAGCAGCTGGAAGGCGGTCGCCTTCTCCGAGCGCAGCACCGCCGCGGTGGGGCAGAGCGTCGCTCTGGCGAAGCTCTCCGCATTTGCCGTCAGCGCGGCGCTTGGCGGCATCTCGGGTGGCCTGCTCGCGGGCCAGGTCGGGCTGCCGTACGCCGCGAGCTTCACCCCGATTCAATCGCTCGGCCTCTACATCCTCGCGGTGATGAGCGGCGCGTATCTGATCGACATGGCGATCTTCGCGGGGATCACCTGGGTGCTGCTGCC
This sequence comes from Leucobacter sp., assembly GCA_020439035.1. Taxonomy (GTDB): domain Bacteria; phylum Actinomycetota; class Actinomycetes; order Actinomycetales; family Microbacteriaceae; genus Leucobacter. Next base: position 8,890 of record JAGQTL010000094.1, read on the forward strand.
GGAACTGCTGCGGGTGTGGGGGATCAAGCAGGACTGGGGGCTCGTCGTCTTCGGTTTCTTCGGCATTCAGGCGCTGGCCGGCGGTGGGAATCTCGGCGAGGCCGTGCGGGGGTTGTTCACGCGATTGAGCAAGCGGCGGTCGGTTGCGGCGGAGGGCGCGCCGACCGACGATCGGGGCGAGACCGTGTCCACCAGTGCGCTCGATGTCTTCGCCGTGGCCGAGGCGGCGAAGCCACTGCCGCCGAATGCGGGCCCGGTGCTCGAGGTCTGGGATCTCGGGGTGAGTTTCGGCGCGTTGAAGGCCCTCGACGGGTGACGCTGCAGGTGAAGCCGCGTTCGATCATGGGGCTGATCGGGCCGAACGGCGCGGGGAAGTCGACGTTCGTGGATGCGGTCAGCGGGTTCCTGCCGCAGCACACGGGCCGAGTGGTGCTGAACGGCGAGGACGTCACGGCGCTCTCGCCGACCGCGCGCGCGCGCCGCGGTCTGCGCCGCACGTTCCAGCAGGATCGAGTGCCGCCGCAACTGACGGTGGAGGCGTACGTCCGGTTCGTCGCGCGAAGGCGGCTCGATCATCACGAACTTGCCGATGCGCTCGCCTTCCTCGGCTGCCCGGCGCCCGAGGAGAAGCTCGCGAATGTCGACGTCGGCACGCGCCGCCTGATCGAGGTCGCCGCGGCGGTGCTTTCGGGCCCGTCGGTGCTGATCCTCGATGAGCCCGCCGCCGGCCTGTCCCACGAGGAGCACCTGCGGTTCGGCGAGCGGCTCACGCGCATCCCGTCGCGGTTCGACACGGCGATCATCCTCATCGAGCACGATCTCGACCTGGTGCGCACGGTCTGCACCGAACTCACCGTCCTCGACTTCGGCATGACACTGGCGCAGGGGACGCAAGATGAAGTGCTGCGCGATCCGGCCGTGATCGCCGCCTACATGGGGGATGCGGAGGTCGAATCATGAGCGAACTGAAGCTCATCGGCGTCTCGGTCAAGCGCGGCGCCGGGCCGGTGATCTCGGGGGTCGACCTCACGGTCCGATCGGGGGAGATCCTGGCGCTCGTCGGCCCGAACGGTGCCGGGAAGACCAGCCTGCTCGAGTCGATCTCGGGCGTGATCGACCACTCCGCGGGAGACATCCTGCTCGGCGGCGAATCGATCTTGAAGCGGAGCCGTGTGCAGCGATCCCGCGCGGGGCTCGCGCATATCGAACAGGGGAGGGCGATCTTCCCGTCGCTCACGGTGCGCGAGAATCTCCTGCTCACCGCGAAGTCCGACGCCGGGGTCGCGGAGGTGCTCGGATCGTTTCCCGAACTCGAGAAGCGGATCGACGCGCGCTCCGTGCTGCTCTCCGGCGGCGAGCAGCAGATGCTCGTGCTCGCTCGGGCATTCGCGCAGAAGCCGCGGTTCCTGCTGATCGACGAGATGTCGCTCGGCCTGGCGCCAGTCGTGTTCATGCGGCTGCTCCCGCTCATCCAGCAGATCGCCAAGTCGGGGGTCGGGGTGCTGCTGGTCGAGCAGTTCACGCACTTGGCTCTTGGCATCGCCGATGAGGCAATGGTGGTGGCGAGCGGGCGCGTGAGCCACCCGCAGGGTCCGGCGAGCGAACTGGTCGAGCACCCCGACGTCCTGCGCGCGGCCTATCTCGGTGGGTGACGTGCCGAGGTTGCCGGGTGCAAGAGAAAGCCATTCGAAGACATCTCGCCGAAGGAGTCGAGCAATGAACACATTAGACCGGAACCGGAGGACGACCGGGCTGCCTGGCGCCACCGTCGCGGCGCTCGCACTCGCGCTCGCGCTGAGCGGCTGCTCGTTGATGCCGGCGCCGGATGCGGCGCCGGACGCTGCGCCGATCGTGCTGGGGTCGATCAACACCATTTCGGGGCCGGAGGCGTTCCCGGAATCGTCGGCCGCTGCGCGTGCCGTGTTCGATCGCGTGAACGCCGAGGGGGGCATCCGCGGGCACCGGATCGAGTACCAGGTACGGGATGACGAGGCCGACGTCGCGACTGCGGTGGGGGCTGCGCGCGATCTGGTGGAGGATGGCGGCGTCGTCGCACTTGTCGGCGGGGCCTCGCTGCTCGACTGCGAGGTGAACGGCCGCTACCTCGCCGAGCACGATGTGCGCTCGATCCCCGGCGTCGGGGTCGACGCCGGGTGCTTCAGCTCGTCGAACATCGCGCCGGTCAACATCGGGCCGTTCGCCGACACCACGGCGACCCTCTATTACGGTTCCGAGGTGCTCGGCCTCGACCGCATCTGCGTGCTCACGAGCGTGATCGGCGGAACCGGGCCCGCCTACGATGCGGCGACCGAGCGATGGACCGAGCTCACCGGCGTCGAGCCGGCCTATGTCGACGACACCCTTCCCTCGGGAGCCGGTGACTACCTACCGTACATCGTCCGTGCGAGAGAGCACGGGTGCGACGCGGTCGCCACCAACACGGTCGAGCCCGATGCGATCGCGCAACTCTACGCGGCGGCCCAGATCGGCTGGGACGATGTGACGTTCCTGATGCTGACCTCGACCTATAGCGAGAGCTTCGCGCGAGCGGCGGGCAATCAGGAGATCGACGTGTATGTGCCCGCGGAGTTCTCTCCGTTCACGGAGGAGAGCGATACCAACGCGGACTGGAAGCAGCTGATGGATGCGAACGACATCACCCTGTCGTCGTTCAGTCAGGGCGGGTACCTCGCCGCGTCGATCCTGGTCGAGGTGCTGCGCGGCATCGACGGCGAGATCACCCGGGAGAGCGTCAACGAAGCGCTGCGAACGATGGCACCCGTGAACAATCCGATGATCGCCTACCCGTACGAGTTCGAGCGCATCGCCGAGCAGGATTACACGCCGGGCGCATGGCCGATCGTGCTCGAGGCCGGCGCCACCACGTGGCGGAAGGCCGCGGATGACTGGTTGCTGCTGAACTAAGGTGCAAGAACGAGTCGCGCCCGTACCCTCTCCTGCTAGACGTCGATCCCGTTGACGCGCTGGATCTCGCGCTGGTAGGGGGCGACGATCGAGCGAGAGATCCGGCAGTCGAGCAGGATCGTGCCGCGCGCTCCCTCGGCCGCCCACGTGCCGAGCGCGTCGAGATCGGCGAGCCGTTCCACGCGCACGCCCGTCGCGCCGAGCGCGGCCGCGATGCCGGCGAAGTCGACGTCCGGGATGCGCATCGGCGTCTCGTCGATGCCCATCGTGCCGTAGAGGTGCACCTCCGCGCCGTAGGCGCCGTCGTTCCAGACGACGATCACGCAGCTGGGGGCGGTGCGGATGGCGGTCTCGAGGTCGGCGAGCGCCATGAGGCCGCCGCCGTCGCCCGTCGTCACGACCGCCGTCGATCCGGGCGCCGCCGCGGCGACGCCGGCTGCGGTCGAGAAGCCGAGCCCGATGGTCTGGTAGGCGGTGCCGACCATGATCATGCGCTCGGGCGATGCCACGTGCCAGAACATGTTGGCCCAGCCGATGAAGTGCCCGCCGTCGCTCGTGATGTGGCGATCCTCGGGCAGCAGGTCGGCGAGGCGCGCGGCGACGGCCCGCGGGTCGAGCCGGCCGTCAGCGCAGACGCCGTCCGGGTGCTCGGCGCGACCGTCGTCGAGCACGCGGAGCGCGCCGCCCGGTACGAGCTGCGGTGCCAGTCGCTCCCGCCAGCCGCTCGGCGCGGCGCGGTGCGCGGGCAGCTCGGCGATCAGGAGGCGCAGGATCTCGGCCGCATCTCCGCGGAGCAGCGTCTGCTCGATCGCGTGCAGCGTGACCGGTGGCGCGACCTGGTCGGCATCGACGCGGATCAGCCGCGCGCCCGCGCCGAGCAGCGCGCCGAAGCGCATGGTGAACTGGTTGAGGCTCGCACCCACCGCGACGACGACGTCGGCTTGGCCGATCACCGCCATCGCGGCCTCCTGGCCGAAGCCGCCGGTCAGGCCGAGATCGAAACGCGTGTCGCCGAAGATGCCGCGTGCGAGGGCCGTGCTCGCGGTCGGAGCCCCGAGCAGTGCGGCCAGCTCGTCGAGCTCGGCCGAGGCCCCGGCGAGCCAGGCACCGCGCCCTGCGAGCACGAGCGGCCGTTCGGCGGATGCCAGAGCCTTCAGGGCGGCGGCCAGCTCGCTCTCGCTCGCGGCCGTGCGCGGCCGCTCGACGCGGCGCTCCGCGGCGGCGGACGGCATGGTGGAGGCCGTCAACGCCCTGATCAGCGCGGGGTCGTTCAGGTCGATGCTCTCGGGCTCGGCGAGCGGGTCGAGCACCTGCGCCTGCACGAGGTCGTAGGGGATCGCGAGCACGATCGGCCGCCGGCTGCGGATCGCCGACGAGGCCGCGCGATCCACGGTCTCGTCGAGATCGTCGGGGGAGAGCGCGATCGTGCGCACCCCCATCGCCGCGGCCATCATCTCCTGGTCGACGCCCCAGGGGCGCCGCCCGGTCGTCGGCTCATCGCCGACCACGACCAGCATTGGCGTGCGGGCCTGCGCCGCCTCGGCGAGGGCGGTGAGCATGTTGGTGTAGCCGGCCCCGTAGGTCGCGGTGGCGACCGCGATCCGCCCGGTGATACGGGTGTAGGCGTCGGCGGAGGCGACTGCGGCCGCCTCGTGGCGCACCTCGGTGAGCGCGATCCCGGCCTCGGGGAGCGCGTCGATGAAGAAGGCGTTGCCGTTGCCCATCAGGCCGAACGCCTGATCGGCGTGGCGGGCGACGGCATGGGCGAGGGCGCGGACGAGCGTGCGGGAAGGGGGGAGTTCGGACATGACAGCCTCCTCGGCGGGCATCTGAGATGAGAGTGAGGAACCGTGTATGTCTCGCCCGCGGGTCGCGCGCGCTGCGAGCGCGACCCTGGCAGCAGCACCCCTTTTTCGGGCGCCTTCCCCGGCCGGGCCGTTGCCGGCCGAACTGGACCCGACCATTCTAGGGCACGCGGGCCGACACCCTCCGGTTCAGGATCGTGGCCCCTCGCGGAAGAAGTCTTCCGTGTTGGTGAGTTGCAACGATCGAGCGAAGGATCCACCCTCGCGCACTTCACGACGGTAGTCGCGCGGAGACACGCCGTTCAACTTCCGGAAGAGCCTGCTGAATCCGGCGAGATCGGTGAATCCCCATCGCTGCGCGATGTCGCTCACCGTGACCGAGCTGTCGGCAGTCGAGAGCTCGTGCCGCGCGTGCTGCATGCGCCGGTGCCGTATCCAGCCGCTCGGTGTCCATCCGTGCGGCTGGAAGAGCAACTGGAGGGAGCGCACCGACATGAAATGGCTCGCCGCGACGACCGCTGGCGTGAGGGCGGGGTCGCGCAGGTTGTGCTCGATGAATCCGAGCGCGTCGGTGAGGGCGCGGTCTTCGATCCCGAGTGGGAGTCGGGCATAGTCGCGCAGCATGGCGCCGATGAGGTCGCGCACGAAGGTGCCGGCAGAGAGCCGGTCGAACGGACCGAGCAGTGCGCGATTGAAGTAGAACCCCTCGAGCACGCTCCGCAGCACGCGCGCGGGTCCGTCGGATGCGCTGATCGTCGAGGCCGGGAGCGCGTCGACATCGCCGACGATCGGTTCGAGGACGGAGACCGGCAGGGTGACGGCGATGCGCTCGTGGTGGCCGTTGATGATGACCTCCGAGGGGCGATCAAGCCGGGTGACCGCGAACTCGCCGGGGCGCACGAGGAGGGTATGCCCGCCCTGACGGATCACGCTCAGGCCATTCAGCTGATGCGTGATCATCAGTTCGGCCTCGCCGTTGTCACCCCGGAGCTGCCGAGGCGTGCGGCGCGCACGGTGCGCGTTGGCCTCGATGGAGATGACGGTGCATGAGGCGAGTTGGAGCGACTGCAGCCGGCCTCGGGTATGCGGTTCATCGGAGAATTCGACCTCGACCGGGCCGAAGAGCTGCGACAGGCCCTGCTCCCAATGCGCTGCGCGATCGTCGACTCCGAGACTGTCGGTGTCGAGGTCGAACTCCTGCGCAAACTCGCGCTGGTCGTGTGCGCCGGCGTGTGTCATTTGCCTCTAAGAATAGACGCTGCGCCTTTTGCCGTATCTTCTGCGCATCCCGACAAGTCCGGCCCTCGATCGCTCGGTAGCGTCGAATCACCACCTAGGAGTTTCGCGCACCCGGCGGAACCGTGAACTCGAAGAGGAGTCACCCATGAACGCACCAGCACCCCGGAACCGCGAGGCACTCGCGCGGATGCAGTTCGACCGCCGCACGCTCCTGCGTTACGCGGGCGTCGGCGCCGGCAGTATCGGTACCGCCGCCCTGCTCGCGAGTTGCGCGACCAATCCGTCGCCGACCCCATCACCGGACGGCGGTGGTGGGAGCGCCGCAAGCGGTGGCCAGCTGCGGCTCGGAATCAACGGCGGCACGATCGGCACCCAGTTCGACCCGCACACGGCCTTCGACGAGCTGCACAACTTCGTCGCCGTCGCCATGTACGAGAATGTGACGCAGCTCAATGGCCGCTTCGAACTCGAGAATCTGCTTGCCGAGGAGGTGGTCCCGAACGCCGATGGCACCGAGTGGACCCTGCGCCTGCGCGACGGACTCGAGTTCCACCACGGGAAGACCGTGACCGCGGAGGACGTGATCTTCAGCTACAACCGGATTCTCGATCCGGCGGTCGGAGCGATTGCCGCCGGCCTGCTTGCGCCCATCGACGAGATGAAGGCTCTCGACGACCGGACCGTCCGGTTCACGATGGCGAAACCGCATGGCTGGTTCGACCTCGCGCTCGGCGACGGCAGCGTGCAGGGCATTATTCCGACCGACTTCGACATCGAGAACCCGGTCTCGACCGGCCCCTGGGCGTTCGTCTCCCACGACCCGGGCAAGACTGCGGTGTGGAAGCGATTCGAGAACTATCACGGCCAGGTGGCGAAGGCGGATGAGCTCGTGCTGCAGGTGCTGATCGACAATGATGCGCGCGTCAACGCTCTCGTGTCCGGCCAAGTCGATGCCATCACGGGCGTGCCGGGTAACCAGGTCGAACGCATCCGGAATGGTGAGGGAACCGACATCATCAGTCGAGAGTCGGGCCAGTTCCAGCTGTTCCGCGTGCGCACCGACAGCGGGCCCTTCGCGGATGTGCGGGTACGACAGGCATTGCGCATGAGCCTGGACCGCGAGCGCATCAACCAGGTCGCCTACGGCAATCAGGGGATCGTGGGCTCCGACGTCTATGGCCGCTTCGATCCCGCCTATGACGCATCGCTGGTGCGAGAGCGCGACATCGCCGGCGCGAAGGCGCTCATCGCGGAAGCGGGAGCGGAGGGGCTCAAGGCCGAACTCGCGACCTGGCCGGGCTTCGCAGAGGCCGCGCAGATCATCGTGGCCAATGCGAAGGAAGTCGGCCTCGACATCACGTTCGCCGAGAAGGATGAGGCCACCTACTTCGGCGGCTATCTCGACTGGGACTTCGGTGTCGACAGCTACGGGGCGCTGAGCCAGATCACCATGGCCGCGCAGACCGATGCCGCCGGCGCGATGAACAACGGCACGCACTTCTCGAACGCGAAGTACGACGAGTTGTTCGAGCAGGCCTCGGCCGCGATGACCGCCGAGGAGCGGCTGCCCTTCCTGCAGGAGATGCAGAAGATCCAGTTCGACGAGGGCGGCAACATCATCCCGATCTTCCGCAACACACTGATGGGCGTCTCCGACAAGACGAGCGGCTGGGTCGAAGAGGACAAGAACGGCATGAGCGTCTGGCGCGGCCTCAACCAGGTGAGCGTCTCTGCGTGATCAGCACCACCGGGACCAGCGGTACCTCCGCGCTATGGCGGAGGTACCGCTGGGTGCTGTTCAGGCTCGTCGCCGGCATCGGCACGCTCTTCCTCGTCGCAGTTGTTGTCTTCTTCGCGACCTCGATCCTTCCGGGCGACGTCGCCCGCGTGATCCTCGGTCGACTGGCCACGGATGAAGCGGTCGCGGCGCTTCGCGAGTCCATGGGATTGAATGATCCCCTGGTCGTGCAGTTCGGTCGTTGGCTCGGCGGTCTGCTCGGAGGCGATCCGGGAGCGTCTCTGATCTCAGGTGTGCCCGTGCTCGACTATGTGATTCCCCGGCTCGCCAACACGCTGATCCTCGTCGCCTTTGTCGCAGTGATCGGGATCCCGCTTGCGATCGTGCTCGGTGTGTCGGCTGCGCTGCGACCGCGCAGCGTCGCCGATTGGGTTGTGAACACGGCCTCGATCGTGATTGCCGGGCTGCCCGAGTTCGTGATCGGGATCCTGCTGATCGTGCTGTTCTCAACGGGCATTCTCCACCTGCTTCCGGCCGTGTCGATCACCCCGACCGGGAATCCCATCGCCGATCCCGTGGTGCTCGTTCTCCCTGTTGCGACACTCGTGATCGTGATCCTCCCCTACACCGGGCGTCAAATGCGCGCGTCGATGCTCGATGTGCTCGGCACGGAATACATCGAGATGGCGAGACTGCGGGGCCTTCGCGAGTCGCGCGTCGTCTGGAACCATGCGATCCGAAACGGTCTTGCACCGGCGATCCAGGCCGCGGGCCTGACGCTCGCGTTCCTGCTCGGCGGAACGATCGTCGTCGAATACCTGTTTCAATACCCGGGCATCGGCATGGCGTTGAACGACGCCGTGATGCAGCGCGACATGCCCGTCGTGCAGTTCGTCGTGGTCATCATGGCGAGCGGGTACATCCTGTTCAATCTGTTGGCCGACGTGCTCACGGTGCTGGTCACGCCCAAGCTGAGGACTGCGCAATGACCGCGCCGCGCACGGAGTTCATCGACACGGACCCGCACGGAGCCGCGGGGAGGCGCGCCCGCCGCGGCTTTCTGCGCGATCCGCTCGCATTGACCGGTCTGATCCTCGTCGCCTTCACGTTGCTGGTCGCCTTCGTCGGGCCGATGGTCGCTCCGTTCGCGATCGATGAGGCTGCCGGGGCGCCGTTCGCTCCTCCCGGCGGTGAGAGTCCGCTCGGTACGGACTTCATGGGTCAGGATGTGCTGAGTCGGCTGCTGCACGGCGGCAGCAGCGTGGTCTGGAGTTCGCTCGTGGCCGCACTGATCGGGGTGATCTTCGGTGCGGCTCTCGGCATGATCGCGGGATTCCGGCGCGGCTGGCTCGACGAGGTGCTGATGCGTCTCTCCGATGTGCTGCTCTCGCTGCCGACGATCGTTTTCGTGCTGCTCTTCGTCTCGGGACTTGGCCGCTCGCTCTGGTTGCTGACACTGCTGATCGGCATCTCGCACATTCCACAGGTCGCGCGCGTGATACGCGGAGCCACCGTCGAAGTCGCCGGCCGCGAATTCGTCGAGCAGGCACAGGCCGTCGGGGCATCGTGGCCGCGCATCCTGACGGTGCAGATCGCCCCGAACATCATGTCGACCATTGCGGTTGAGTTCGGGATCCGCGTCGTCTGGTCGATTGTCGCGATGGCGAGCCTCAGCATGATCGGTCAGGGTATCGCCCCGCCGGCCGCCGACTGGGGTCTTATGGTGAACGAGAATCGCACGGGTCTGACCTTCCAGCCCACCGCGGTGCTGGCGCCCGTCGTGATGATCGCGATCTACGCTCTCGGTACGAACTTGCTGGCCGAGGCCTACGGCCGTCGGGTGGCGACGAAGGAGGGTCGCCGATGAACAATCACAGCGGACGTGCCGACGCGCGCGCGGCGGGGCTCGGTGGCGCGGGCGAATCGGTACCGGCGGTCGAGATCACCGACCTGAGTGTAGAGATCGCCGGCGGTCGGGTGATCGTCGATTCAGTCGACCTGACAATCGAACCGGGCCGCATTCTGGGCCTTGTCGGTGAATCGGGGTCGGGGAAGACGACGGTCGCGATGGCGCTCCTCGGCTATACGCGCGCCGGAGCCGTGATCACCACCGGCAGCGTGCATGCGGCCGGTGTGGATGTACGCGCACTCGATGCCAAAGGGTTGCTGGCGCTGCGTGGCGGCGGTGTCAGCTATGTGCCGCAGGACCCGCGTGCCGCCTTCAATCCGGGCTTGAGGATCGGCGAGCAGCTGCTGGAGTGCATTGCCGCCGCCGATCCGGGCCTCGACGCCGAAGCTCGCGCCGAGCGTGCGGCGGAGGCCCTGGAGGCGGTCGGACTGCCCGCGGACCGGGAGTTCCAGCGCAGGTTCCCGCACCAGCTCTCGGGTGGCCAGCTGCAGCGCGTCGGCATCGCGATCGCCGTCGCACCGCGGCCACGCGTCGTGGTGTGGGATGAGCCGACGACCGGACTCGACGTCATCACGCAGCACCGGATCCTCGAACTCGTGCGCGAACTCTGCACCGAATACCGGATCGCCGGACTCTACGTCACCCACGACCTCGCGGTGCTGCCGAACCTCGCCGATGACCTGGCCGTCATGCGGAATGGCGCGATCGTCGAGCGCGGCCGTGCGCTCCAGGTGCTGCGCTCGCCGCAGCACGAGTACACGAAGCAGTTGCTCGCCTCGGTCCCCGGATTCCGTCTGCGAGTCGGAGACGAGTCGAAGACGGAAGCCGCGCCTCCGGTGCTCGAAGTCGCCGGTCTGAATGCCGCCTATCGTCGCAGTCCGGTCCTCGCGGGGGTCGACTTCGCAGTATCTCCGGGGGAGTGCGCTGCGATCGTGGGTGAATCCGGTTCGGGAAAGACGACACTTTCTCGAAGCCTGATCGGCCTGCATCACGAATACACGGGAGATGTGCGCTGGCACGGCTCGCGTTTGGCCACCCGAGCCTCGCGGCGCAGCCGAATCGAGCGCCGTCAGCTGCAGTACATTTTCCAGAGCCCGCACTCGGCGCTGAACCCACGTGCGACCGCGCTCGACAGCATCGTGTTCGCGCGCAAGACGGTGCACAGCGCGAAACCGGAACAGCACCGGAGTGCCGCACTCGACGCGTTGCGAATGGTCGAACTCGATCCGGCGAAGGGCGAGCTGCTGCCGGCGAAGCTCTCCGGTGGGGAGCGGCAGCGCGTGGCGATCGCTCGCGCGCTGGTGACCGATCCCGAGTTGATCATCTGCGATGAGATCACCTCGGCGCTCGACGTGGTCGTGCAGAAGAAGATCATGGATCTCCTCATGGGCCTGCGCGATAGCGCGGGTCTGTCGTACCTGTTCGTCACGCATAACATCGCCCTCGTGTCGGACATCGCCGATCGAGTGCTTGTGCTGAAATCGGGGCGGATCGAGGAATCGGGCGAGACGGGGAGCGTTCTACGCCGACCGCAGAGCCGCTACGTACAGGATCTCGTCGCGTTCACGCCGACGCTCGACACCGGGCTCGGTGGTGGTGGCCGATCGACGGAAGGTGCCGGCGACCTCGAGAAGGGGCCACGATGAACCGTTGGAATACAGAGATCGCACACTCGCGGGCGGCCGAGATCTCGGCTCGGCTGCGCCCCGAGTTCGTCGCTCGTCGGCCGGGTTCGCAGCGTGCGTCGCAGGAACAGCGCGCCCACCTCCCGTCCGGCACCGCGATGCACTGGTTCGCGCAGTGGCCGCTTCCCTTCCCGATCTACTTCTCGGCCGCGCGCGGTAATCGAGTTACCGACATCGACGGGATCGAGTATCTCGACTTCTGCCTCGGCGACAGCGCCGCGCTCTTCGGCCACGGGCTGCCCGAGGTCGCGGATCGGGTCGCAGCCCGCCTGAGCGCGGGGGCGCAGACGATGCTCCCGACGGAGGAGGCGGGCGCGGTGGCGACCGAGCTCGCGAGTCGCTTTGGGCTGCCGAAGTGGCAGTTCACCCTCTCCGCCACCGATGCGAACCGCGCGGCGATCCGCGTGGCCCGGGCCATGACCGGTCGGAGCCGCATCCTCGTGTTCGACGGGAAGTACCACGGGTCGATCGACGAGCTGCATGTCGTGCTCGACGCCGGCGGTGCCGTGCGCGAATTGCCCGGAGTGCACGGGCTCGGTGTGGACTTCTCGCGCACCACAGCGATCGTTCCCTTCAACGACCTCGATGCGGTGCGGGTCGAACTCGAACGTGGTGACATCGCCGCGGTGCTCACCGAGCCCGCGCTCACCAACGGCGCACTCATGCTGCCGGACCCCGGTTTTCACGAGGAGCTGCGGCGATTGACGAAGGATCACGGTTCGCTCCTGATCCTCGATGAGACGCAAACGATCGTGGCCGGTCGTCGAGGCCTCACCGGAGAATGGGGACTTGACCCCGACATCCTCACGCTCGGTAAGAGCTTTGGGGGCGGTGTGCCGGTGGGTCTGTGGGGGATGACCGATGCCGTTGCGCAGGGTATGGGCGACTACCTGCTCTCGGGCGGCTCCCACGCGAACCATGCGGGGTTCGGGGGTACGCTCGCGGGTAATGCGCTCGCCGTCGCAGCCGTGGACGCGGTGCTGCAGACCGCGTCCACCGAAGAAGCATACGAACGTGCGATCGCGCAGGCTCGGAAGGTGGAGGCTGGGTTGCGCCGCATCATCGCTGATGCCGTGGTGCCCTGGTGCATCAGTCGGGCAGGGCTGCGCGTCTGGGTCGTATTCGCTGAACAGCCGCCTCGGGCCGTCGCCGAATACCGGAGCACCGTGGACCAGGTGATCTCCGACTACCTCCACATCTCCCTCGCCGAGCGGGGGATCCTGCTCGGGCCGTTCACCAACGGCATTCTCGTCGCACCGCAGGCGACCGATGACGACATTGCGCACCTGCTCGCAGCTTGGGGGGATGCCCTTCATCTTCTGCTCGACCCATGGAAAGGGGCTGATGCCGCGTGACCCGCAGCTATCGCATCGCCATCGACACCGGAGGCACGTTCACCGACCTGGTGCTCGACGACGGTTCCGGGCAGTTGCGCCCCTTCAAAGCGCGCACCACCCCCGATGATCCGACGGTGGGAATCCTCGGTGCGCTGATGCGCGCTGCTCAGGGTCTCGGCATCGAACTCACGCAGCTGCTCGAACGCACCGAGATGCTCATTCACGGCACGACACGCGCGCTCAACGCGGTGACGACCGGCGATGGGCTCGCGAAGACGGCATTCCTCACGACCGCAGGCCACCCCGATATCCTGCTCTACGGCGAGGGCGGGCGCACCGATCTGTTCGACTACTCGCAGCCGGGACGCAAGGCGTTCATCCCGCGACAGCTCACATTCGAGGTGCCCGAGCGCATCGGGGCCGGTGGAGAGGTCGTCGTGCCGCTCGACGAGTCGGAGGTGCGCCGGATCGCCGAGCGCTTACGTGATGAGCGTGTCGAGGCCGTGGGCATCTGCTTGCTGTGGTCGCCCATCGACGACACGCATGAGCGCCGGGTCGAGGAGATCCTGCGTGAAGAGCTCAAAGACCGTGTGGCGATCACGCTCTCGAGCCGTTTGAACCCGACGCTCCGCGAGTACCGACGCGCAGCGTCAACGGTCATCGATGCGGCGCTGAAGCCGCTCATGACCGACTATCTCGACGCACTGCAGGGGGCGCTCGCGGAACGCGGCTTCGCCGGGCGTCTCCTCGTTATCACGTCGGCAGGCGGATTTCAGGATGCGCATGTCATCGCCAGGTCTCCCATTCTGAGCATCAAGTCCGGGCCCGCGATGGCGCCGAACGCCGGCCGGTTCTTCGCGGAGGCGGAAGGGCTCGCCGATCGCTGTCTCATCGTGACGGACACGGGCGGCACGACCTACGATGTGAGCGTGATCGTGGGCGGCCGGGTGCCGACCTCTCGCGAAACCTGGCTGGGCAAGAAATACATCAGTGACCTCACAGGCTTCAACTCCGTCGACATTCGTAGCGTGGGCGCCGGCGGTGGCTCGATAGCGTGGGTGGATTCCGGTGGCGTGCTCCGCGTCGGTCCGCACAGTGCCGGAGCGCAGCCCGGACCGGTCGCATACGGTGCCGGTGGCACCGAGCCGACGCTCTCCGACGCGTGCCTGGTGCTCGGCTACCTCGACCCGGAGACCTTCCTCGGCGGTGCGATGGAGCTCGACGTCCCTGCCGCTGCCGAGGCGATCCGCACGAAGATCGCGGAACCGCTGGGCGTCTCCGTCGATATTGCGGCCGAGGCAATCCACCGTCTGGCGACCGAGCGCATGGTCGAGGGCGTTGAGGAGATCACGCTGAGCCAGGGGCTGGACACGCGAGAGGCGGTGCTGGTCGCGGGCGGCGGTGCCGGCGGGCTGAACGCGGTATCGATCGCCGCACGCCTCGGCGTCACCGATGTGCTGCTGCCGAACGCGGCGAGCGTGATGAGCGCGTTCGGTGCGCTCGGGAGTGAGCTCAGCGACGAATTCGAGGTGCCGTGGCCGGGTTCTTCGGCGACGCTCGATCTCGATCGCACGAACGAGGTTCTGCGCGAGCTTCGCCGCCAGGCTCAGGTATTCCTCGACGGGCCGGGAGTCGACCGGCTCGGCGAAAGCCTGGAGTACATCATCGAGGCCCGCTATCCGAACCAGATCTGGGATCTCGAACTCCCGATCCGTGTCTCGCGCGGCGCGGACGGTTCCCCCGAACTCGACGAGGCCGGCCTCCAGGCCCTCGTCGAAGACTTCCATGCGCTGCACCTTCGCACGTTCGCCGTGCAGGATACGGATTCTCCGGTTGAAATCATCACTTGGAAGCTGCGAGCGAATGCGAAGATTCACGACCAGCGTGCCGTGGGGATGCTGCACTCGGTGGACGCCAGGGTCCCGGCTTCGCGGTCGACCTACTTCCGCACGACTGGCCGAGTCGATGCGCCGGTGCGTCTGCTTGCAGCGCTCCACCCCGGCGAACGCATCGATGGGCCCGCGTTGATCGAGCTCGACATGAACACCGTGGTGATCGATGCGGGCGCCGTGGCCTGGCGTACCGAGGACGGCAGCCTGCGGATCAAGTTGGAAGGAGCTGCGGCATGAGCACCGAGGTGAACGGCGAGGCGCGCGGCATCGCGCTCGCCGTGATGACGAGCCGGTTCGATGCGATCGTACGGCGGATGGTGAACACCCTCTATCGCACGGGTCGCTCGGGCGTGATCAATACGGCCAACGACTTCTCCTGCGGGATCGTATCGGCCGGTGACGAGCTGCTGACCTCGGTCGAGAGCCTGCCGATCCATGTGATGAGCGGCCCGGACCTCATGGTGAAATCGCTTAGGGAGTTCCACAGCGAGTTCCGTGCGGGCGACGCCTTTCTGCACAACAGCCCGTACCATGGCAACTCGCACGCAGCGGATTACACGATGCTCGTTCCGGTCGTCGATCGCGAAGGTGTGCACCGCTTCACCGTGTTCGCGAAGGCGCATCAGGCGGATTGCGGGAATAGTGTACCGACGACCTACGTCTCGGGCGCCGAAGACGTCTATCAGGAGGGCGCGCTCATCTTCCCCGGGGTGCAGGTGCAGCGCGAGTACGCCCACATCGACGACATCGTGCGCATGTGTCGGATGAGGTTGCGCGTGCCGGATCAGTGGTGGGGCGACTATCTCGCGCTGCTCGGATCCGCTCGAGTCGGGGAGCAGCAACTGCTCGATCTCGGCGAGGAGCTGGGTTGGGACACGTTGGAGCACTATGTCCGAGAGTGGTTCGACTACTCGGAGCAGCGGATGATCGCCTCGCTGCGAGAGCTTCCAGCCGGGACCGTGACACAGACGAGCGTGTTCGATCCGACTCCGGCCGCACCCGAGGGCATTCCGATCTCCGCGACGGTCGAAGTCGACTCCGTCGAGGCGCGCGTGCGCATTGATCTGCGTGAGAATCCGGACTGCGTGCCATCGGGGCTGAACCTCACCGAGGCGACCTCGCGCACTGCGGCCATGATCGGGGTCTTCAATACGGTCTCCCCTGATGTGCCGATCAATGCGGGGAGCTTCCGGCGAGTCGAGGTGCTGCTCCGCGAGAACTGCGTCGTCGGCATTCCCCGTCATCCGGTCTCCTGCTCCCTCGCGACGACGAGCGTCTCGGAGCGCCTGGCGAATGCCGTGCAGGCCGGGCTTGCGGCGCTGGGAGACGGGATCGGCATGGCGGAGGCGGGGTATGTGATGCCGCCCGCCGATGCCGTGATCTCGGGGGTCGATCCTCGCAATGGGGAGCCGTTCATCAACCAAGTCTTCTTCGCGTCATCGGGAGGCGGAGCAGCGCCGAATCAGGACGGTTTTCTCTGCCTCGGGCATGTGGGAGCCGCGGGGGTCGTGCGACGCGAAGGCGTCGAGATGGCGGAAATGCGATTCCCGTTTCGGATCGAGACGCAGAAGGTGCTGGTCGATAGCGAAGGCGCCGGCACGTTTCGCGGGGCGCCGGGCAACCTTGTCGAGTACACGCCCGTCGGTGCGGAGCTGCGGGTCATCTACAGCGCTGGAGGCTACCTGAATCCGGCGCAGGGCGTCCGTGGTGGTGGTGACGGCGGATGCTCGTCGGCTGCGCTGCGCGGGCCGGACGGTGCTGAGCGAACCCTGCCCGCCGATGGCGACGTGGTGCTGAAGCCCGGCGAAACGATCATCTCGCGCGCCTGCGGCGGCGGTGGCTACGGGCCTCCGTTCGAGCGTGCGCCCGAGGCGGTGCTCGAAGACGTGCGGAATGAGTGGATCAGCCGAGAGCGCGCGGCCAGCGTGTACGGTGTCGCGGTGACGGCCGGGGGTGAGCTCGATGCCGAGCGCACGCGCGAACTGCGCGCGGCGCGATGAGCGCCGTGAACGGCGGCCTGAGCGCTGAGCGCGTGGCGGCCCTGCTCGAGCAGGAGCGCGAGAGCTACCGGCGGAATCACGCGGGTAGCGAGCGCGTGCACCGGGAAGCTGTCCACCTTCTCGGAGGAGTCCCCTTCCACTGGGTGAACGCCTATGCGGTGCCGTTTCCTCTCGCGATCTCGCAGGCCGATGGGGCGCATCTGGTCGACGTCGACGGGAACCCCTATCACGACTTCGGGCTCTCGGGCACCGCGGCGATGGGCGGGCACCACGGATCGGTGCTGCGAGAGATCATCGAACAGGATGTCCCCGGCCCGGGCGTCGTCACCGGCTGGACCACGGAGGACGCGGGGCCGATCGGAGCCCAGCTTGCGCAGCGGTACGGGTTGGAGCGCTGGGAGCTCACGCTTTCGGCGACCGAAGCCAACCGCGCGGCTATACGGCTGGCCCGCGCGATCACCGGGCGTCCAGATCTGATCGCGTTCCGAGGCGCATACCACGGATCGCTCGAGGAACTGCATCCGACGGCACCGGGAAGCGCCCCTGGCATCGGGGCTGCGGTGCGAATGCTGCGCTTCAATGATCCGGAGGGTCTTGCCGGAGCGCTGGCGAATGAGCGGGTCGCTGCCGTCATCGTGGAACCCGCGCTGACGAACGGGGGCGGCGTCGCTCTGCCCGACCCTGAGTTCGTGACCGCGCTGAACGTGCTCACGAAACGGCATGGCACGCTCCTGATCGTCGATGAGACGCAGTCGGGCGCCGCGGGGTATCGCGGTGCGAGCCACGAGCTCGGGATCGAGCCCGACTTCCTCACACTCGGCAAATCGCTCGCGGCCGGACTACCGATCGGAGCGCTCGGGATGCGCGAGGCGCATGCGGACGCTGTCGTGCGCGTGCTCGAGGCGAGCCCGGGAGGGCGGTGGACGCTCGCTGGATACGGCGCGACGGTGACGGCCGGACCACTGACGTTACGGGCGGCTCGCACCTATCTCACAGAGGTGATGACTCCCGAGGCATACGACCGCATGAATCAGCTGTCCCAAGAGCTTTCGGTGCGGCTCGCCCAGACCATCGCCCGGTTCGACCTGCCGTGGCGAGTCGGCACGCTGGGGGCGATCCTCGGACTCTCATTCAGCGAAGAGCCGATTCGCGACGGTGATGCGGCCCGCGCGCCCGACCCCGTGCCCGGCCTGCGCGACTATCTCTTCATTGCGTTGCTGAATCGTGGCGTACTCGTTGGGAATCTCGGAGGGTACATCGTTGTGAGCCCCACGAACACGGAGCGCGACATCGATGCGGTCGTGCACGCCTTCGACGAGACGCTGCGCTGCCTGCGGGAGTGAATCCGGAGGTCGACGGGGCGTAAGGTATGTGGTTGACATCACCATCGCTGCTCGAGGAGGCACCGCATCATGAGCGCAACCGCACCGACGTCGCAGCGCGAGCTGCGCCGCGTCGCCGCCGCCACCGTCATCGGCACCACGATCGAGTGGTACGACTTCTTCCTCTACGCGAGCGCCGCCGGACTCGTCTTCGGCGAGCTGTTCTTCAAGCCGGCGGGCCCGCAGGCGGCGACGATCATCTCCTTCGCTACCGTCGGCGTGAGCTTCCTCTTCCGCCCGCTCGGCGCCTTCCTCGCCGGCCACTTCGGCGACAAGCTGGGCCGCAAGGCCATGCTCGTCGCCACCCTGATCCTCATGGGCGCGGCGACGACGCTGATCGGCGTGCTGCCGACCTTCGAGCAGGTCGGCATCCTGGCCCCGATCCTGCTCATGTTGCTCCGCGTGCTGCAGGGCCTCTCGACCGGCGGCGAGTGGGGCGGCGCCGTGCTGATGGCCGTCGAGCACGCCCCAGATGGGCAGCGCGGTCGCATGGGCGCCTTCCCGCAGATCGGCGTGCCGATCGGCCTGCTGCTCGCCTCCGGAGTGCTCGCCCTGATGACCGGGGTGATCTCGCCCGGCGAGGCGTTCCTCGAGTGGGGCTGGCGCATCCCGTTCCTGCTCAGCGTCGTGCTGGTCGTGGTGGGCTTCGTCGTGCGGCGCGCGGTCGAGGAGAGCCCGGTGTTCGCCGAGATCTCGGAGCGTAAGGAGCAGACGCGCGTGCCCGTGGTGCAGCTGTTCAAGAAGCACTGGTTGCTCGTGCTCTTCGCGGCGCTCACCTTCGCGGGGAACAACGCCGCGGGCTACATGACGACCGGCGGCTACATTCAGAACTACGCGACCATGCCGCTCGCCGACGGCGGCCTGGTGGGCATGGAGCGCACGCCCGTGCTCCTCGCGGTCGCCGGTGCCGCGGTGGTCTGGCTCGTCGTCACGTTCGCCGCCGGCGTCGTCTCGGACCGCATCGGGCGCAAGCGCACCTACATCATCGGCTGGGTCGCGTTCCTCGCCGTGATCTTCTTCCTCTTCCCGATGGTGAACACCGGCAACGTCTGGATCCTCTTCATCGGGCTCTCGCTCTTCGCGATCGGCAACGGCTTCACCTACGGGCAGCAGGCGGCCTACTTCGCGGAGCTGTTCCCCGCCTCGATCCGCTACTCGGGCGTGTCGATCACCTACGCGATCGGCGCGATCATCGGCGGTGCATTCGCCCCCATGATCTCGGCGTGGCTCGTCGCCGAAACGGGATCGGCCACATCGGTCGCCTTCTACATCGCGGGTGTGATGGTCGTGGCGTTCGCCGCGACGCTGCTGCTGCGCGACCGCACCGATATTCCGCTCGGACACGAGCACGAGGACGAGCAGCAGCACGGCCACTTCGTGTGGGAGCGGGCGGCGTAGCCCCGAGTGCCGAGGATCGGCCGGGGGAGAGGATCGGCCGGGGCCGAGGATCAGCCGGCGGCGGGGGTGCCCAGCACCGCGTTCAGCACGTCGCGGTGGCGATCGACCCATTTCTCGAGCGCGGCGTCCCACTGGTCGTAGTCCGAGGTGTCGAGCGAGAGGCCGCTCGTCGGCGTGCTCGCGGCCAGCTCGACGAGCAGGGGGCGCAGCGTGAACTCGACGGCGAGCGTGTGGTGCGGCGAACCCATGGTGAAGAGGGGCACGGCGGTGACGCCCGACAGCCCGTGCGTGGGGTATCGGTCGAGGAACGCCTTGAGCAGGCCGGTGTAGCTCGCCTTGTAGGTGGGCGAGGCGAAGATGGCGAGCCGCGAGGCGGCGACGCGGGCCGTCAGCTCCTCGAGTGCCGGGGACTGCCACTGGAAGAGGCCATCCGCGTGATCGATCAGGTCGATCGTCGGCGCGATCGGCAGCCCGGAGAGCGTCGCGATGCGCTTGGCGAGATGCTCCGCCGCCTCGCGCGTGCGCGAGTTGGGGTTCGGGTTTCCGACGACGATCGCGATCTCGGGCATGTCACACTCCTTGTAGCGGCGCCGCTCGCGCTCGAGCGACGCCGTGCACGGCACTGTTCGTGGGAAGGCCCGGTGCGCTGCGCCAGCCTCCTGGTTCAGCATACCAAGGAGTATGTCGGATGGGAGCCCGCATTGTGCGGGAGGCCAGGGAGCCGTGAATCGGATGACGCCCCTCCGCGCCGCGGTGTAGCGTGGAGAGTGCCGAACAACCCCGATGAAGAGGAGTCTCATGAGCGAGAATCAGGTGAAGATGGTCGTGCTCTCGACCGACAATCTCGAAGAGTCCATCAAGTTCTACACGGAGACCCTCGGGTTCCCGCTGAAGTTCCGCGATGGCGACCACTTCGCGGCGCTCGACGGCGGCACGATCACGCTGGCCCTCGCGACCGAGCTCGACCACCCGATCTACGGCCAGGTCGTGGTCGGCATCAAGACCGACGACGTCGACGGCAACGCGAAGGTGGTCGACGAGCAGGGCGGCGGCATCGCGCGTGCGGCCTACGACGATGCGCACGAGCGCCGTGCGGTCGTGTACGACAGCCAGGGCAACGGCATCGTCTTCTACAAGTCGCTGCCGCCGCGCTGATCCGCAAGCTGATCTAAGCGAAGCCGTGGGAGATCGCCGCGGCCGCACCGCGCAGGCGTGACGCCAGTTCGTCGAGATCATCGGGCAGCCCGATGCTGACGATCGCGAGTGCGGCCGGCGGCTCTCCTGCGACGGTGAGCGGCACCGCCACCGAGGTGAGGCCCGGAACGACCTCGTCGTGGCTGACCGCGTAACCCCAGGCGCGCGCCTCAGCCGCGCTCGGGCTGAGTTCGGCCGTGCCGAGCGCCCGCAGGCGCTCGTGCGCGGTGAGGGAGGCCTCGATCGCGTGGCCCGGCGCGCCGTGCCCGAGCGGATGGCGCGCTCCGGGGCGCTGCGCGACCGCCGGGTGCGCCCGGGCGGGCTCGACGCTCACCAGCGTGACCACGTCGCCGAGGTCGAGCACCGCGACGAAGGCCGTGCGCCCGAGGCTGTTCGCGAGCCCCGTGAGCTCGGGTAGCGCTGCGGACTGCAGGGCGGGGGAGACGCCGCGCGCCAGCGCGGCCAGTCGCGGGCCGAGGCGGATGAGCCCCGACTCGTCGCGAAGCACATAGCGGTGCTCTTCGAGCGTGCGCAGGAGGCGGTAGGCGTTCGACCGATGCACGCCGAGGCGTTCGGCGAGCTGAGCGATCGAGAGTGGCTCCTGCGCTTCGGCGAGGATGTCGAGCGCGCGCAGGCCGCGCGCGAGCGTCTGCGATCCCGTCGTCGGTGCCATTGATTCGCTCATCCCCGGGTGATCCTCTCGCCGGCTATCGTTCGCCCGCTGCGTCGGTCCGAAGAAGCGGGTCTTGTCACGCGCGGTTCGCACGCTTACAATCATTGTGCATTATTCAAACATGATGTTCAATTATTGAACACACTGCGCCTTGCGTCGCACAGCGAAGTGAAGAAGTGAAGGAGAAGCCGTGCAGTTCCATCACCACGGATACGTATCGACCGATCCCCGGGTGCACCCGGCCGCAGGCGTGGGGCTCGATCGCCCCGAGGAGCTGCCCGACGAGGTCGATGTGCTCATCGTCGGCTCCGGCCCCGCCGGCATCATGACCCACGCGCAGCTCGCGCACTTCCCGAACATCGTGACGCGCATCGTCGAACGACGCGATGGGCGACTGGTGCTTGGCCAGGCCGACGGCGTGCAGCAGCGCAGCGTCGAGACGTTCCAGGCCTTCGGCTTCGCCGATCAGATCATCCAAGAGGCATACCAGATCACCGAGACCAACTTCTGGACGCCGGATCCCGCGAACCCCGCGAACATCGTGCGCAGCTCGGTCACGCCCGATGATCCGCAGGGCATCAGCGAGTTCCCGCACCTGATCGTCAACCAGGCGCGCGTGATCGACTACTTCGCCGAGTACGCGCGGCGCGCGCCGGCTCGGGGCGACGTCGACTACGGCTACGAGTTCGTCGACCTCGTGGTCACGGGCGAGAGCGACTACCCCGTCGAGGTGACGCTGCGGCGGGTTAGCGGCTACAGCGGCGCGGGCATCAACACCGTCGAAGGCGGGGCCTCGGGCGACACCCGCGTGGTGCGCGCGAAGTACGTCGTCGGCGCCGACGGCGCGAAGTCGGCGGTGCGCCGTTCGATCGGCGGCTCGCTCGCGGGATCCACCTCCATGCACGCCTGGGGCGTCATGGACGTGCTGCCCGTGACCGACTTCCCGGACATCCGCAAGAAGTGCATCATCCACTCGGAGGCGGGCAGCATTCTGCACATCCCGCGCGAGGGCAACCATCTCTGCCGCATCTATGTCGACCTCGGCGAAACGGACGAGCACGGTGTCGACGCGCACGGCCGGAAGGTCCGCGAGACCCCGCTCGAAGAGGTGATCGAGCGCGCGAACGCGATCCTCCATCCCTACCGCATCGATGTGCGCGACACCCCCTGGCACAGCGTGTACGAGGTGGCGCACCGGCTGACCGACCGCTTCGACGACGCCGCGACGTCGCCCGACGGCAAGCCGCGCGTCTTCCTCATGGGCGACGCCTGCCACACCCACTCGGCGAAGGCGGGCCAGGGCATGAACGTGTCGATGCAAGATGGCTGGAACCTGGCCTGGAAGCTCGGGTACGTGCTCGAGGGCCGCGCCCCCGAATCGCTGCTCGGCACCTACTCCGACGAGCGCCAGGTGGCGGCGAAGAACCTGATCGACTTCGACCGCGAGTGGTCGACGCTCATGGCGAAGAAGCCCGAGGAGTTCGATACCCCCACCGAGCTCGAGGACTTCTACATGCAGACCGCGGAGTTCCCGGCCGGCTTCATGACGCAGTACGACGATGCGACGCTCGTCGCCACGGATTCCCGTCAGGATCTCGCCACCGGCTTCACGCTGGGCAAGCGCTTCAAGTCCGTCATGACGACGCGCGTCTGCGACGCCGTGCCCATCCACCTCGGCCACCATCACCGTGCTGACGGGCGCTACCGCGTCTACGCGTTCGCCGATGCGAGCGCCGCGGCGCTCGGCGAATGGGCCGAGTGGATGCGCACGAACCCGGCCTCGCCGATCCTGCGTTTCACGCCGGAAGGCGCCGACCTCGACGCGTTCTTCGACGTCAAGGCCGTGTATCAGCAGGAGCACCACGGAGTGCGCCTCGAAGACGTCGATCCGCTCTTCCTGCCGGCATCGGGCCCGTTCGGGCTCACCGACTACGAGAAGGTCTACGCGGCGGCTGCCGGCGAGATCGATGCGCGCGCCGGCGACGGCCACGACATCTTCGCCGAGCGCGGCGTGAGCCGCGAGGGCGCCGTGGTGCTCGTGCGACCCGACCACTACGTGGCCGGTGTGTTCCCGCTCAGCGCCGCGGGTGCTGGGCAACTCGCCGAGGCGCTCGGCAAGGTGTTCGTCGACCGGTAGGCCCGCGGATCGGCGTCGGGCCTCCGCCCGACGTCTCAGGCGAACGCCGCGCGCACCTTCGGCAGCACCTCTTCGGCCATGAGCCGCATCGAGCGGTCGACGATCTCGTCGTCGTTGTCGCGGAAGGTCGAGAGCAGCCAGTGCTCGACGTGGTGCTTCCTGCCGAACGCGATCATTTTCTCAGCAACAGTGTCGGGCGAGCCGATGAGGATGTGATCGCGGTCGTAGAGCAGATCCCACGGGCTCGTCGCCTGGATCGCGGGGTCGTTCGGATCCTCGTCGGCGTCGAGCCAGATCTTCCGGCCGCGGCTCGGCACCTTGTCGATGAAGAGCACGTTCTCGGTCACCTCCGCCTCGGCGAGCTCGCGCGCCTCGGCGTCGGTGGGCGCGATGAGATAGCCGCGCAGCACGGCGCTGTTGCGGGCGAGCCGCGGGTCGGCGTCGGTGCGCGCGTCGAGCGCCTCGTGGTAGGCCGCGTTCAGTCCGTCGAGCACCGAGCGGGTGGGGAACCAGGTGATCACGCTGAGATCCTGCTCGGCCGCGATCTGGAAACCGCTCACGGTGTCGGTGACGCTGAAGAGGCGCGGGCCGCCGGGCTGTGCGGGCTTGGGGATCACCGACATGCCCGTGACGTTCCCGTCGGCGTCGAGGTATTTGTCGGCCGCCTCCGGCCACTTGGTGCCGGGGTAGGGCACCTGGAAGCGGTCGCTGTGCCAGCTGAAAGGATCGTCGTTCCAGGCCGCGCGCAGCACGGCGAGGTTCTCGGCGAAGATGGCCTTGCTCTTCGCGTCGTCCTTGCGGTCGGCCTCGGGGGCGAAGTTGATGATCTCGGCCTGCAGGATGCCGCGGCTCAGCGCGACATCGAGGCGGCCGTCGGTCATGTGATCGAGCATCGCGATGTCCTCGGCGAGGCGGATCGGGTGCCAGGTCGGGAGGATGACCGCGGCGATGCCGATGCGGATCTTCTGCGTGCGCGCCGCGAGGTCGCTCAGCAGCATGACCGGGTTGGGCGACTGGTCGGTGCCCTGCGTGTCGAAGTGGTGCTCGCCCAGCCAGAAGCCGTCGAAGCCGAGCTCATCCGCGAGCGCGATGCGGTGGCGCGACCGATCGAGCAGTTCGCGCCACGGCAGCGCGTTGCCGGGGTTCGACAGTCCGTGAAGAAGGTCGACTCTCATGGTGCGTTTCTCCGTTCCGCGGCTCTCCGTGCCGCTCGCAGCATCCGGGCTCAGGCCGTCGGGATCGACGGCGACCTGGTGATGAGCGTAACATACTAATCGGTCGGTATATAAGGGTTTCGATGGCCCGATCGATTCGTAAACGTACACGAGCACGAGCACACCGGAGGCACACCGTGAGAGAAGCAGTTGTCGTCGAAGCCGTTCGCACGCCCGTCGGGCGTCGCGGCGGCGGCCTCGCGGGGGTCCACCCCGTCGAACTCGGCGCCCAGGTGCTCCGCGGCCTTCAGCAGCGGACCGGCATCGATCCCGCGCTGATCGAGGACGTGATCTGGGGGTGCGTGACGACGATCGGCGAGCAGTCCTCGAACATCGGCCGCTGGTCGGCGCTCGCCGCCGGCTGGCCCGACACGGTGCCGGGCACGACGGTCGACCGCGCCTGCGGCTCGTCGCAGCAGGCGATCGCCTTCGCCGCAGCAGGCGTGATCGCGGGCCAGTACGACGTCGTCGTCGCCGGCGGCG
>JAGQTL010000095.1 GCA_020439035.1 Leucobacter sp.
TACAACTTCCCCGAGAACCGCATCGCCGACCACCGGACGGGCTACAAGGCCTACAACCTCGACCAGGTGATGAACGGGGCGCTCGACCCGATCATCGAGTCGTGCGTCCGCATGGACGAGGAGCAGCGCCTGGCCGACCTCGGTCAGTAGCGACCACGCCCGAGGGCGGCACGGCGACCGCCCGCGGGCGCGAGGCGGACGCCCCGCGCGCGGCGGCTACGATGGTGCACATGCAGACACGCCGCCCGGTCCTTCCCTGGGTCGTGTGGGGTGTCGCGCTCTTCGCCTACACCGTCGCCGTCGTAAACCGGCTCTTCGCATTTGGGAGTGTAGAAGTGGTGCCCGGAGTGGCTGCCGCTAGATAGATCGAGGCCTCTCGATGATGGAAGTTCCTACACTGTCCATCCGAGAGACCTCGACATGCACCACGCTACCTTCCAGCCCGCTGATCTGACGACGTTCTGCCGCCTCGATGAACTCGGCCTGACCGCGACCCGGCAGTACCTCGAGCCCGACCATGCGGTCATCGAGTGCCGAGTGAAAGAGCCCGACCCGTGGTGTAGGCGTTGCGGAGCCGAGGGGGTCGCCCGCGATACGGTGACTCGCCGGCTCGCGCATGAGCCTTTCGGGCATCGCGTCACGACGCTGCTGATCCGAGTGCGCCGATACCGATGTTCCTGGTGCCGTGCTGTGTGGCGCGAGGACACCACGCTCGCTGCCCCGGACCGGGCGAAGATCTCTCGTGGTGGGCTCCGCTGGGCGTTGGAAGCGCTCGTCCTGGACCATCTCACCGTGTCACGCGCGGCAGCGGGCCTCGGGGTGTCGTGGCATACCGCGAACACCGCGATCTTGGCCGAGGGGAAACGGAGGCTCATCGAGGATCCTGGCCGGTTCGCCGGAGTTACCACGATCGGGGTCGACGAGCACGTCTGGCGGCATACTCGCCGCGGAGACAGGTATGTGACGGTGATCATCGATCTGACCCCGGTGCGCGAGAAACGCGGCCCGGCCCGGCTGCTGGACATGGTCGAGGGCCGCTCGAAACAGGTATTCAAGACGTGGCTTGAGGAACGATCGCGGGCATGGCGTGAACGGATCGAGGTCGTTGCGATGGACGGGTTCACCGGGTTCAAGACGGCCGCGCAAGAGGTGCTGCCCGACGCGGTCCCGGTGATGGATCCCTTCCATGTCGTCCAACTCGCCGGCGATGCTCTCGACCGGACGAGGCAGCGGGTGCAGCAGGAAACCCTCGGGCATCGCGGACGCCGGGGCGACCCGCTCTATGGAGTTCGCCGGTCGTTGAGAACGGGTGAAGCGTTCCTCACCCAGAAGCAGCACGAACGGTTGGACGCGGTGTTCGCTGACCCTGCGCATGCGGACGTGTGGCGGGCCTGGCGGGTCTATCAACAAGTCGTCGCAGCCTATCGGGAGCGATTCTCGGGCAATGGTCGGCGCAGGCTCCGCGAGTTGATCGATGTGGTGAGGGCGACGACCCCCGCCTGGTTCGTGGAGCTCCGCAAGCTCGGCTACACCTTGGAACGCCGCCGTCAGGACATCCTCGCGTACTTCGATCATCCGAGGACGTCGAACGGGCCAACCGAAGCAATCAACGGCAGACTCGAGCACCTGCGTGGCTCTGCGCTGGGCTTCCGGAACCTCACGAACTACATCGCGAGATCGCTCCTCGAAGCGGGTGGGTTCAGGCCGCTTCTACACCCTCAATTCCGATGAGCCCGTAAACCGCTCGTCGCTCGCGGCGCTCGGCCCGCAGACGCAGCACCACTTCGGCATCGACGCGACCGCGCTGTCGATGTTCACGGTGATCCAGCTGGTCATCTACGCGGCGCTGCAGATCCCGGTCGGCATCCTGCTCGACCGCTTCGGCGCGACCGTCATGCTGCTCTCCGGGAGCACGCTCATGTTCGTCGGCCAGTTCGTCATGGCGACGGTTGACGACGTGCGGCTCGCGATCCTCGCGCGCGTGCTCGTCGGAGCCGGCGACGCGTGCACCTTCATCAGCGTGATCCGATTGCTGCCCGAATGGTTCTCGCTCAGGCAGCTGCCCATCGTCAGCCAGGCGACCGGTCAGGTCGGGCAGCTCGGGCAGCTCGTCTCGGTCATTCCGCTCGCGATGGTCGTCGATGAGTTCGGCTGGGCGGCGGGGTTCATGGGCGTTGCGGCCGTGGGCGTCATCGCCGTCATCCTCGGCGCGCTCGTGCTGCGCGACCGCCCGGGGGAGGGGACGGCGGTCGAACGCCTGCTGAAGCGCCGGGGCGCGATCAGCCGCGAGGCGAGGTCGTTCGCCGGGCGGGAGAGCACCGCGATGCTGGCGGCCGTCGCGCCGCCGCCGACCGAGGTGGTCGCGGTGCCGGAGGGACGCCCGGACCGCCGGCCCGACGGGCTCTTCCGCCGCCTGCGGCGGGTCGTCGGCCTCCCCGGCGTGCGGGTGGCCTTCTGGGTGCATTTCACGACGCCGTTCCCGGCCAGCGTGCTGCTGCTGCTCTGGGGCACGCCGTTCTTCACCGGCGGCGTCGGCCTCGCTCCCGCGGCGTCGGCCGGGCTGCTGAGCCTCGCGGTCGTATCCGCGCTCGTCGCCGGCGGCACGCTGGGGCCGCTGACGTCGCGCTTCGTCGAACGGCGCGTGCGTATCGTGCAGGTCGTCACGCTGATGATCATCGCGGTCTGGCTCGTCGTGCTGATCTGGCCCGCCACGCCGCCCGTGTGGCTCCTCGTCGTGCTGGTGCTCGTCGTCCCCATCGGCGGGCCGGCCTCGATGATCGCCTTCGAGGTCGTGCGGTCGCACGCGCCGCGCAGCTACCTCGGCCTGGCCACGGGCTTCATCAACATGGGCGGCTTCATCTCCGCGCTGCTCGCCGTGTTCTTCATCGGCGTCGCGCTCGATCTGCAGGGGGCGGGGTCGCCCGAGCACTACTCGCTCACGGCGTTCCGCTGGGCGTTCCTCACGCAGGTGCCGATCTGGGCGCTCGGGCTCGTCATGATGGCGATCGAGCTGCGTCGCACCCGAGCCTGGATGGAGCGGCTCGGGCGCACGCTGCGCTAGCATCGCAGCATGAAGACGGTATCTGCGTCCGCGCATGCGCGTCCCGGCCGCGCAGCCGCAAGTGCGATGGCCGCCGCGCTCGGGCTGGCGCTCGGGCTCGGCGCTCTGCTCGCCCCTCCGAACCCCGCGGAGGCCTCGGCGCCGGGGAGCCCGGTCGCCGTATCCCGCGTCGAGGCCGGCCGGACGGTCGTGGCTGCCGCTTCCCCCAGCCTGTCGCGACCGAAGCTGACCGGCAGCATCAGGGTCGGCAGCAGACTCCGTGCCAACGTGACGACGACAGGCAGGAAGAGCGACTTTCTGCACTACGAGTGGCTGCGCGACGGCAAGCCGATCAACGGTGCGGCGGAGACGGTGAACTATAACGTCAAGAAGGCGGACTTGAAGCACCGGATCTCGGTGCGGGTGACCGCGACCTTCGTCGGCGGCGTCACGCTGGTATCGACCTCGGCGAAGACGGAGAAGATCCGCCCGCGCCTGATCGACGATCCGACCTCCGGGCAGGTCGTCGTGAACAAGCGCCGCCCGCTCAAGCCCAAGACCTTCGTGCCCCTGGCCCTCACCATGCCGCGCGGTATCGCGAACAACGGGCAGCCGGTGCGCCCGAGCGTGGCGCGCGCGATCGAGAAGATGCACAAGGCGGCACGCGCCGACGGCGTCGGGCTGCGGATGATCAGCGGTTACCGCAGCTATGCCCTGCAGCGGCAGACGTTCAACGCCTATGTCGCCCGTGACGGGGTGCGTGCGGCCGAGACCTACTCCGCCCGCCCGGGCTATTCCGAGCATCAGACCGGGCTCACGGTCGATCTCGGCGGGTACGAGGGCTGCGACTTCGACTTCTGCTTCGCGTCGACCAAGACGGGGAAGTGGCTGAAGAAGAACGCCTACAAGTACGGCTTCATCATGCGCTACCCCAACGGCTCGCAGAAGATCACCGGCTACATCTGGGAGCCCTACCACTTCCGTTACGTCGGCACGAAGGTCGCGAAGAACATGAAGAAGAAGAAGATTCAGACCCTCGAGCAGTATCGCGGCTTGAAGGCGGCGCCCAACTACGGCTGAGCCCGCTCCGCCGCGGTTCGGATCACGGTTCCGATCATTCAGATCACGTAGAAATCGGCCGTGTCGGGCTGTTCCGCCACCGGCGCGCCCCGGCGCGGGCGCGCCGTCGCGGGGATGCCGGTGAGCGTCGACCAGGGCGGTGCGGAACGCACGACGACGGCATTCGATCCGACCGCGCAGTCGTGGCCGAGTTCGATATCGCCGAGTACCTTCGCGCCGGCGCCGACGACCACCCGGTCGCCGAGCGTCGGATGACGCTTGCCCCGGTCGTGGCCGGTGCCGCCGAGCGTGACCTGGTGGTACAGGTGCACGTCATCGCCGATGACCGCGGTCTCTCCGATCACCACGCCCATGCCGTG